>CAWVWD010000189.1:0-7849 GCA_963933585.1 uncultured Saprospiraceae bacterium | reverse complement strand
TAAGAATATCAACTGATTAATGTTAAACTTGACAAGCTGTAAGGTGATTTAAGAGGATATATATTTTTTGTACTCATTCTCTAAATCTAAATTTCTACTTCCTAACATAGCAAAGCCAAATATATAGGAAAATTAGCACTTAGAAACTGAAAAAATCTTAGAATTGAATCCGTAAATATCACAGTAATTTTTAAAATTGAATATAAATATCAATAAACTTCTTGTTATTCACTAATGGATTAGAGTCAAATTACAAAATTATTAAAAATAATATACATTTATTTTGTCACGTCTTTCGAAGATAATTGATTTGGACTTTAATCGAAATCAGTAAAAAATATGAACTCTAAATTTGTACAAATCATATAAATTTTAAATTGTTGAATATCAGCATTTTAAATATTCTTATGAAAAAATGACGGAATAAATGATAATTCATGGCTAAAAGATGCTGTCTAAAGTCTAACATGAATAGGTTACTATATTTATCAAACAAGACTGAGTTTCTGATAAAATCAGGAAATTATGAATTTAATGAATTATACCGCGGAGGAGCAGGTGTACTTTTTGAAAAAAGTTTATTCTATTCGATTTAGGCATTATATAAAAAACCGGAAATAGCCTTATCTATAAACTAAAAAAACCTTGCATCTTTCGATACAAGGTTTTTCAAAAATGTAAATTAATACTTGATTAGTTTACACCTAATGCTTTTAAAGTTCCTTTGTCTAATTGACCTACTGGTAAGCCACTAGCTTTTTGGAATTTGATTAAAGCTGCTTTAGTTTGAGCACCAAAGATATTATCAATAGGACCTGGGTTGTAACCACGATCTCTTAAAGCTCTTTGGATTTGAGTAATCTTAGCAGTAGTTACGTCTTTAGGACACAATACTTCTCTCCACTCAGAAAAACCACCTTTCTTAGTCAATTTACGGATAGAAACAGTTTTGTACTCAGCAGGAATCTCGATAGTACGAGTTTGTGCAGGAGTTTTTACCACTTGCTTAGTTACCGTTTTGTAAGTAGCAGGAATCTCGATAGTACGAGTTTGTGCAGGAGTTTTTACCACTAATTTCTTAACAGTTTTGTACTCAGCAGGAATCTCGATAGTACGAGTCTGTGTTGGGTTTTTAACTACTTGCTTAGTTAACGTCTGGTATTCAGCAGGAATTTCAACTGTTTTAGCAGTAGCAGGCGATTTCAAAACTGTTTTTGTAATAGTTTCGTACTTAGCTGGAACTTCAACCAAACACCATACTAAACAATCATCAGGATTAGCTGATAAACAATTTTTGTCCGCACGACGCTTAACCCACTTAGTTGTAGCAGGAGCAACTTCTTTACGTTCAGTTTCTGTACCATACTCAGCAGGAACAGGAATCAAACGAGTACCAGCTGCTTTTTTAAGTACAGTTTCAGCTACTGTTTCGTACTCAGCAGGAATAGTCTCGATGCGAGTAGAAGCAGCTTTAGTCATGATTGTTTCCTCAGCGTCTTCGAATACTGCAGGAATAACTTCGATACGAGTACTAGCTGCTTTGTCTAAAGCTTGCTCAGTTACTGTTTCGTACTCAGCAGGCATAGTTTCTACACGAGTAGAAGCATCTTTTACTTTGATACGTTCAGTTACAGTTTCATACTCATCAGGAATCATACATTTTGCATAACACTTTCCTGGTTCAGCATTTGGTGGAGTATCTTGTGGTTGAGCTACAGCTGCAGTTGCAAAAAATAAGAATGCAAGTGCAAATAAAATGTTAAATCTTTTCATAACAATTACTATTGGTTTTTAAAATTTAAAAAAAACTTTACAGTCCTTCAACGCAAATATAATTAATGATAATGTAAAATTCCGAATTTTCTTATAAATAGTTTGCTTTTTTTTATGATTCATATATTGAATGCAAATATTTATTTATATCGTAAATTAATCCATTAAATTTAGAAACTTTGGATAACAAATATAAAACTTTGTAATCGATTTTGGAGAAATTTCAAAATCTGAAAAGTCTGAAATTCGTTTCACTCTTCCATCTTTGAATTTAACTTTAATCTCTTGTTTTCCTTTACTATAAGTTCGATTAGATTCTGAGCCTGTGAAGACTAAATATTCCAAATCTTCATCAGAAATATCTCCTCCTAACTTATTTCGCAACTTATGACGAATATGTAATTCGTAGTCACTTTTGATTGGTGTTTCCTTTATTTCTACTTGAAATAAATTTCGTTTTATCAATCCTTTAGATAAATAAGAGAGTACTTTATCATTATGATTACACCAACTTTTCAAGCCACTCACAATATCCACATCATCTAATTCTGCATAATGTTTTAGCACTTCCTCTTTTTCTTCTAATAAATCTTTTTTAGAAATATCCTTTTTTAAAAAGAATGCTAAACTTTCCGAAGCAAAAACTTTTTCACCATTTTGTGTTAACCATTTTGCTCGTTGCAAAGCCCGAATCAACATTTGTTCTGCGCCTAATACGGTTCTATGTAAATATACTTGCCAATACATAATCCGACGAGCCAAAAGGAATTTCTCAATAGAATAAATTCCTTTTTCTTCTACCACTAATTCGTTGTCGACCACTGAAAGCATATTAATAATACGATCATAACCAATCACTCCCTCTGCCACTCCTGTAAAAAAACTATCTCGATTCAGATAATCCATCCTATCCATATCTAATTGACTTGAAACCAATTGATACAAGAATTTTTTATGGTAATCTTTTTTAAAAATCTTAATGGCTAAATCTAATGCGCCATCAAAACTTTCATTCAGTTTTTCCATAAAAAAGACGGATAAATCTTCATGATGAATATCAATTATGGTGTGTTCTAATGTGTGAGAGAATGGTCCATGTCCAATATCATGTAATAAGATTGCAATTATAACAGCTTTTGCTTCCTCTTCTGTTATTTCTACACCTTTATCTCGCAATACTTTTATTGCTTGAATCATAAGATGCATTGCTCCTAATGCATGATGAAATCTTGTGTGTAATGCCCCGGGATAGACATAGTGCGTAAGTCCAAGCTGTTTGATTCTTCGCAGCCTCTGAAAAATAGGATGCTCCATCAAATCAAAAACCAATTCAAAAGGAATTGTAATAAACCCATATACGGGGTCGTTTATTATTTTTCGTTTATTCATGCTTAATTATAATAATTAAAGACATTCTAAGTTAATCTTTTTTTTTGGAATCAAAAAATTAGATTATTATTTGATAATAATCGTTTATTATTAAACTCTTGCTAACTATAATTAACTTAGCATTATATTATTTTAGGTTACTCTATTTTCTATTACAAATATATGCCAAAGATGTTATAAAAATTAATTTTATATTGTAATTTTTTATATATTTAATTTTTTAAAAAAAACACATCTAAAACGTTATAGATAATTCGATAATTCAACAGAAGTGAAAAATATAGCGTGACTATTTATATAAAACTAAATCTATAAACACGACAGAACAGATGAGTGAAATAAAAATATTATGGGCGGATGATGAAATAGATATGCTCAAGCCACAAGTTATGTTTCTTAAAGGAAAAGGTTATAACGTCGTTACCGTCTCTAATGGTTATGATGCCTTAGAAGAATGTGAAGCAGATGACGAAATTGACATTGTATTCTTAGATGAAAGCATGCCAGGGTTAACTGGTTTGGAAACATTGACAAAGATAAAAGAGAAATATCCTCAGCTCCCCGTAGTTATGATTACTAAGAATGAAGCGGAACATATTATGGAGGAAGCAATCGGTGCTCAGATTACTGATTACTTAATTAAACCCGTAAAACCGCAGCAAATTATCATGACTTTACGAAAGGTTTTCGATGGAAAAAGATTAGTAAGAGAGAAGACTCGCTCTGATTACCAACAAGAGTTTCGTCAGATTTTTACAGAAATTAATAGTGGTCTATCTTTCAGTGAATGGGCGGATGTTTATCGTAAAATAATCAATTGGGAATTAAAATTAGATGCTTCTCAAACGACGGCAATGGTAGATATTCTCGCAATGCAAAAACAGGAAGCGAACGCCGAATTTTCAAAATATATCGTTAAAAATTACACGGATTGGATAGCAGAAAAAAAGGAAAGTCCGATTCTCTCGCATAATTTATTGAAAAATCGTGTATTTCCGTATTATGACGAAAATGTTCCAACGGTCTTATTGGTAATGGATAATTTAAGATATGATCAATGGAAAATTATCGAGCCAATTCTATCTGAACTTTATAAAGTCGAAGACGAAGATTATTTTTATAGTATCCTACCAACTTCTACGCAATATAGTAGAAATTCGATTTTTGCAGGTTTAACGCCCTTAGAAATTCAAGAATATTATCCAGAATGGTGGCTAAATGACAATGAAGAAGGTGGAAAAAACCTATTTGAGAAAGAACTTATGGGCGAACAGCTTCGTCGTACTTTCCAAACACCTCCCAAATTCGATTATCTAAAAGTTACCAATGTAAGTCACGGAAAAATCTTGTTAGATAATGCCCTGAATTATTTAAACAATGATTTAACCGTAATTGTCTATAATTTTATTGATATGCTTTCCCATGCTCGTACAGAAATGGAAGTATTGAAAGAGTTGGCCGGAGATGAAAGTGCTTATCGCTCTTTGACTCGATCTTGGTTCTTACACTCGCCTCTTTGGGAAGCGTTACAGAAAATGGCAGAACGTGATATCCAATTATTTATCACAACTGATCATGGAACAATCCGAGTTCAAACACCTTCAAGAGTAATTGGAGATAGAGAAACGACCACGAACTTGCGCTACAAAGTAGGACGCAATTTGCAATATGACAGACGAGATATTTTGGAAGTAAGAAATCCATCAAAAGCTCAACTACCAACTCCAAACGTTAGTTCTACCTTCATTTTTGCGAAAGAAGATAAATTCTTTTTGTATCCTAATAATTATAATTACTATAATAATTATTATAAAAATACTTTCCAACACGGAGGAATTTCTCTTGAGGAAATGATTTGTCCGATTATTACACTCTATAGCAAATAGAACGTTTCTAATTATAGAATATAGAATTAGGAATATTTATCGTTAAAGCGTAATCATCGCAATGATAAATGCCTAATTCCTAATTAATAAACAATATTCTAATGGAATAGAAAGTTTTTAAGCTTTAAAATTTATGCTCATCTTTGCCTTTACTGATAACAAGTTTATTAATAATAAATAGAAATGAGATTATTTAAAATAACATTATTGTTACTATTCATTACAACAGTGATGAATGCACAACCAACAACAGGACAAATTGCCTATTATTCTTTTGATAATTGTGATGCTGCGGATGATGCAGGAAATGGTTCTGATGGTACAATATTCGGAAACCCGAGTTGTGAATGTGGCGTAAGTGGTCAAGCTTTACAATTCGATGGAATTGATGATTATGTAATTTTCACAGGCGTTGTAAATAGTGTATTTCAGACACAAGATTTTACATTGACATTCTATTTCAAAACACAAGAAACCAGTGAAGTTACACAGGATATTCTTTCAAAAAGAACAGCTTGTGATGATAATTCAATGTTTAATATTGAATATATTCATAATCTGAATTTTATGACGGTTGATGCCATCGAGTCTAATAATGGAAGTGCTTTCCTTTCTGCGAATGCAGCAGCTACATGTTGGCATCACTGCGTTATTGTTAGAGATGGTGGTGATATTTTCTTATATTTAGATGGCGTTTTGAAAATGCAAACGGCTACTCCAAACCTCTTAAATTTAGATAATAGTGCACCACTTATGATTGGAAATAGTCCTTGTATTAATCAAACGGTCTCTCGATTTAAAGGATTAATTGATGAGATGTATGTTTATAATATCGCACTTCGTCCGGATCAATTAAAAGATTTTGACCTTGCTCCAGATATGATTGGGAATAGAGACACGATTTTATTTACAGGAAATTCCTTAAATACTTTCGTCAATAATACATGTGCAAGTGATTTCCTTTGGTCACCAGCAGATTTTGTGGATGATCCAACAAGTGCTGTAACGACCATCACACCAGAAGATACTTCGACTTATGTTTTGAGAATTACCGATGATAACTTCTGCGTAAATTATGATACATTGACCATTAATGTTATTAATCCAGAGGATTTGCCGTGTGATGAAGTATTTCTACCAAAAGCATTTACGCCAAATGGGGATTTACTAAATGATACTTACGGAATTAGTAATCCTTATGTTCTTCAACAATTGCGAATCTTTGAAATTTATGACCGATGGGGAACAAGGGTTTTTGCGACCGATAATCCTTTCGATACTTGGGATGGAACGTATCAAAATAAGGCGGTAAATTCTGGGGTTTACATCTGGAAAGTAGAATATTCTTGTAAAAATCAAGCACAAGTCTCAACAGGAACGGTAACCATTATTCGGTAACTTACTACTTAAAATAAAATAGATATGAAGGGCAACATTTATAAAATGTTGCCCTTTTTTTATATTACTAATTCACTGTTTGAGACAACTATGACAGCCATTAATTGTTCAATTTCTTCTATCGCACCTGACCGTAATTCCTTTAATAATCCTATTTTCTGAGTTGAAAAGTAAGATTTGTAATTACATTTTTTATAATTTTATACCTTGCTTGCATATATTTTCGAGACATAAATTTTTAAGCGAAATTAATATTACTTTTTTTGATAAATCTTTATCATTGTTACTCCGATTTTTTTTCGGATTTTTAATT
Organism: uncultured Saprospiraceae bacterium; assembly: GCA_963933585.1. Classification (GTDB taxonomy): domain Bacteria; phylum Bacteroidota; class Bacteroidia; order Chitinophagales; family Saprospiraceae; genus CAWVWD01. The sequence continues at coordinate 1,090 of CAWVWD010000189.1, read as the reverse complement.
AAATGAACGTGCTTTCTTAAATTTGATAGAAAAATAAAAACCTCTAATTTTTAAATATATTTAATAGTTTTTAAAAACTAGATAAAACCCTGTCACTTTTCCATAAAAGTACGTCAAATAAGTCACCGAAAAGTAATATATACGTATATGTGTCTATATTATAGATACATATACTAATTAAAATAAATAATAATATTTTCAATTTATTGTAACTTTAGCATAAGAGAAGATAGTTTTAAGCAGATCTCGAAAAAGCTTTTTATTAAAAGTCATCAAATAGTATCTATACGATTTACACACAAAATATATTGCAACAACAATGAAGACATTCAACATCATTATAACAACACTAATTTGTGTGGCATATGCCTTGACGTCAGATGCACAACCCGATGTCATGCCGGAAATTGAGAAAGTCCTCAAGGATGGACGACAAAGCATGACTTTGCCTACGTTCTTAGACCTTATGGGTTTAGATGGTAAAGCGTTCGAAAAAACTAAAAAGGTTCAAGGGGTTCAAGCTTATTCTTACAAGAAAAAATTTCCTTACAACCGGGTTAGTTTCCAAACGAATTGGTTTTATTTTGCTTTCTTAACAGATTCAAGGAATAGGATTCTATTCTCATCTGTGGAATTACTCGGTGTAAAAACGGAAGACAAAAAAGTTTTTAATCAAATCCACACCGATTTTCAATTATTCATAACCGCACATGAGGCATATTATAATATCACGATTGATATCGGAGATGAAAATATGTCACCATTAAAAAATTTCAGACTTTGTATTGATTTGGATATGTACAATGAGAAATTTGATAAAATGGTTAACATGGTTAATAATCGAAATATAATAGAGCTTGAAAAGTGGTTAAAATCTATGAACCCAACTATTCAAGCGTATGCCGTAATTGGACTCGATGTATTGAATAGACACGATAGTGATTTCAAAACAACAAAGAAACAGGAGAAACTTATCAACCACATAAAAGAGCAAAAAAATAACGTGACTTTCCGTTCATCATTTGACCCGACTGATGAAATTGCTATAAATATTGCACTTTCCGAAAGTTACTTAGAAACATATTGGTAC
>CAWVWD010000188.1:0-7854 GCA_963933585.1 uncultured Saprospiraceae bacterium | reverse complement strand
AAAAAGGGAAAAGTTGTTTTGTTTTCAGTTCTGATATGAAAGTACGAGTCGAGCATTTTGATAAAGCGATTTATCCTGATGTAACCGTAACTTGTGATAAGCCCAAATATGAAAATAAAAACAAAACTATACTTTCAAATCCAATATTGCTCATCGAGGTTTTATCGAAATCTACGAAAGATTATGACATTGGAAAGAAGTTTGAAATGTATCGAAGCATCCCAACTTTCAAGGAATATATGATTGTTTATCAGACCGTTGCGAAAGTTCAGACTTGGTATAAGGAAGAAGAAGACTTGTGGAGAATTGCGACTGTTCAAGGCTTAGAAAGTGATATTTATTTACATTCGATTGATGCTACAATTTCGTTAAAAGATATTTATAAACGAATTGATGATTTGCTAGAAATTGACGGAAATGACTTAGAAGTTTATTAAAAACAATAAAGTCATCAGACGCTTCAAAACGGCTGATGACTTTATCATATCTTATTTAAATTTTTCCAAAACATCATACAATCGTTGCACATTTTCTGCAAAATCAGCTTTCTTAAAAAAGGAAGAAACTTCCAATTGTTCCGTCATTTCATCATACAATTTTTGAATATTTGGTAAATCATTTTGACTTAAAATCGGTCTCATTTTCCATAATCGGTTTTGAGCATTTTCAATATCAAACCTATCCATTGTCAAATCGGTATAAGCCAATAAATCTTCGGCTAACCAATATAGTTCTGTTATCACTTTTTTATTCATCTTCCTCATTTAATTTCATGACATAACCATTTTTCGAACTCAACTTAACTAATTTACAATCAGCGATTTGCGGTAATTTTATCATTCCCGAAAGTGATCTATCTTTAAGGGAGATACTTCCTTCAAAATCAATCGTTTCCGTTTTAACTTTCGTCAAATAGTAAGAAATTATTCCATCTTCCCAACCGTCTAATATTTCCAAAAAAACGGCAGAATTTGGTGGAATATTCAAAATTTCATATCTCGGCATCGAACTCACGACAATCACATCATCCGTCGTAAACATTGAAGCTGTTTCGTAAATCAATCCCGTAATCACTTTGTCCATTTTATTATATAAATAGACTTTCTTATTTTGAATAATTATTACAATATTCTGAGATAATTGCGTTTCTAAATCCTTCATCTGATTTGATTTTGAGTAGTAAATTACAAAAAAAATAGGACTTAAAATAACAAAGGCATCGAACGTTTTGAAACATCCGATGCCTAAGAACAACAACTATTCACATCCTCACTTTAAGTAAAGGTATGAATGAAAAATCTGCGGAATCAGCCCACGATATTTCGGGGCAAACTGGGAGCATTTTCACTCAAAAATTATTGCAAAATCCTTATTCAAAGGTTCTAAATTATCTTTCAGTGTTTGAATAAAAACATCGCCATATTTCAAATAAAACGGTAAGAAATTATCGTAACGTTCTTGTAAGCCATTTCCTGCGAACAGCTTATCTTTTAGCGTTCGGATTTGATTTATCGCCACGTCATATTTTCTTTTTTCTGCCTTTAGCAATCGACTTTCCAAGCTATTTATCGCATTAATCTGTTTGGTTTTTTCACCCAAAACCGTCTTTTCTAATGTGGAATCTATTGCAGTGGCTTTCGCCAATATTTCCTCAAAAGCTTGATTAATAGCAACTTTTGCATCTTTCAAACTTAACTCTTCTTCTGTATTTTCTTTAACGTAAGTTTTTATCAATTCCTCTACATCACCGAATAAATCATCAATCGTTAAATCTAATTTAGTTAATTTTTTCGCATTCGATTTATCAACCCAAAGTACCGAATTTCTACGAATCAACATCGGAAACGGCACATTGAAATGCTCGAATTGCGGTTGTCTTTCTGACCAGTACGACAACTCTCCTCCTCCACCGATATACGCCAAATTCGGTAAAATCGCTTCTTGGTAAACGGGACGCAAAATCACATTTGGACTGAAACGTTCCGGATGATTATCGACTTCCGCCATCATCGCTTCTGCCGTAAATTCATAATCTGTATTTAAAACTTTATAAATGTCATTTTCAAATACAATTCGCTCTCTCAAATTCGGCATTAAATAGAATAAATTAATATCTCGAACGTGTGCTTGACCACTAAAACCTGCTGCTTCTTTTTTCGCAATCTCCCCTTCTACCAATGGTTTCGAAGCTTTATTTTGCAATTCATCTTTGATAATCGGAGCAAAAACTTCTTTTAGTTTCCCATGATTTGGAGAAATAACGACCAAACCATATTCTTTGAAAAGCTCATTTGTAAATGCAAACATTGCTTTTCCGTAAGTTGAATGTTGCGTAAAGCAAGATTCTAAAATGGCGATAATTTTCACTGCATTTTCAGAATTTCCAAGGACACCTCTCACTTCTTCCAAAACAGATTGAAGCGTTGACGTTTGCATCATTCCCGTTGCACCGCCTTCCTCATTTTCCCAAGTAATCGTTTTTCCAAAAAGGTGTAAATGATTAATTTCTTCAAAATCATGGTCTTCTCCACCAATCCAAAAGACGGGGACGAAGTTATTTTTAGGATATTTTGCCTTTAATTCTTCCGCTAAATTAAGTGCGGTTATCGTTTTATAAATATAGTATAATGGCCCTGTGAACAAGCTCGGCTGATGTGCTGTGATAACCGTAAATGTATTTTCATCCAAAAGTGATTCGATATTTTGGCGAACTAATTCTGTCGTTTTGATGTCTAAATATTGTTCTCTTATAACATCTACCAAAACTTTACGGTTAATAGGAGAAGCCTTCTTTGTTTCAATAATTGAAGCGAAAGATTCTATATTTACATCATATTTATAAAAAGGACGTAAGTTAGTATTTGCAGCAGCATAAGCTTTATCGAAACCTGATAATTGGTCGATTTCGTTGAACGGTTTACAGTGAATTTCCATTATTTTTGTTTGAGTGTTTTCTGTAGCGACTGTTTTACCTGCTGTAATCCTAATAAAAAACAGCAGCTAAAGCAGCCGCTACGAAGAAACAAAAGTAACATCTTTGGATCGTCTTAGTTCTAATTAATGGCAAAACATTGATTTTTTTCATTAATTAATTTTTCCATTTTATGAAATTTAAATTATGATTTTTTGAATTATTCATGAAAATAATACTATACAATTATTAATCATCAAATCATTTTAAATAATATTATTAATCATCAAAAAAGCAAGAAAACAAACAAGTTTAAAAACACTTAGATTTTCGATACTTTTTTTATACTTTTAAACTATGAAATTGATACAATTAAGTTTAGTGATTTTAATTGTTACCATTGTAACAACCAGTATTTTTGCACAGCCAAAAGGTTCGCCTTATAAAATGCACGCAGTTTTGGATTTTCCAATTGTAGCGGTTAGCGGTTTAGGTTCGGCAGGGGCGAGGTTTTTGCAGCGACAAGTGGAGCCACTTTCTGGTGTAGAAATTTCTAATTTATCAACGACAAATATTCCGCAGTTTGACCTTTCGGCACATTCGCTATGGTCCCCGACAGCGGATAAAGTCAGTAAATTCGGAACTTACGCTGCGATGCTTACACCAGGTTTATTGTTATTTTCACCTGATATTGATAGAAGAGATTTGGGAACTATTATTTTATTAAGTGCAGAAACTTTTGCGATGACAGATTTTGTAATACAGATGACAAAGGTTCAAGCATTGCGACCTCGTCCGTATTTATATAATCCAGATATTACTGTTCCGAATAATTTATTAATAGATAGAGATCACCGATTTTCAATGTTATCAGGAAGTACCGCTTATTCGGCAGCAATGACTTTTGCAGGAGCAAGTATGTTTGCAGATTTTCATCCAAAATCAAAATATAAACCTTTCGTGTGGATTGCAGCAGCCGTAATTCCGGCAACTATCGGTTATTTACGCTACCGTTCGGGAATGCACTATCCATCAGATATTATAATTGGATACGCCGTTGGGGCAAGTGTTGGAATGGCGGTTCCGTATATTCATCGGAAAGCGAAGGTTTGGTTTCGATAATATTTCTCACGCAGATTTTTTTAAAGCTCTGAGGTTTTAAAACATCATAGTTTTAGATAACGAAAGCTGCGTGAATAATCACTATAAGGAAAATGGAAAAAATAGGAGTTTTAGTAACCGGAGGAACGTTTGACAAGGACTACGATTTAATTAATGGAAATCTGGGTTTCAACCAAACACACGTTTCCGAAATGTTCAAACGTGGTCGATGTACGTTGGATATTGATATTCAGGTATTGATGATGATGGATAGTTTGGAAATGACAGAAGAACATCGACAATATATCACAAATAATTGTGATAATTCTCCGTATAATCATCTAATCGTAACGCATGGAACGGACACGATGGTACAGACTGCGACTTTTATTGCTGCTGCAAATTTGGATAAAACCATCGTACTAACGGGTGCAATGCGTCCTTACAAGTTAGGTTCGTCTGATGGTTTCTTTAATCTTGGAAGTGCCGTTGCATTCGCTCAAACTTTGCCTTCCGGCGTTTATATCGTCATGAATGGTCGTTATTTTAATTGGGAAAATGTACAAAAAAATAAGGCGAATGGCGTTTTTGAGGAATTAGGGAAAACGATAAGTCCTGAATTATAAATTGAATACAATACGATGTTTTTATTCAAAAAGCCGTCACGATATTTTCGTAACGGCTTTTTTTATTTTAATCAAAGTCTATTTACTTGATATGATGAATAAGCTTGTATTTACTAATCTCCTCCCAATTTTCAACCCTAAAAATCGTTTTATCAATTTTTGATTGATAATTTTCGTTGTTAAAATCAGGATGATAATAAATAACTAATTTAGTGTCGTTTGTCTTTATAAATTCGATACTCGAAACCTTATTAATAAAATCTTCTAACGTCGCATCAGAATCATATCCTCTACTTACAACAATCGTATCGGTTACAATAAAAGTAGAATCTCATGTAACCGTTATCATCACTAAATCAGATATTGTTTCATTGTAAATATCATGATTCCTAAATTCTTCCGAGTCTTCAATACAACCTGTCACTATGATTATTCCAAATGATAATAATATTTTAAATATATTCATATCATTTAAATTATCCAATATTGAGAAAAATAGTTATTGATTTAGATAAGATTTTAAGTACAAAGTTATGGCTGTTTGACGCTTTTTGTTTTCAGCTGCTACGGAAATCACAATTTATTTGAGTTCCGTGAAACTTGTCAAAAAACCAAAGTCATTTACACGGAGATGAAAAAAGTATTTTTCATCTCCGACAGATATAAATTCATTTTAATATCATTCGTCAATCTGAAGTTGACGTTCATCTGCCTTTAGACAGAGATGGTATTACTATCCTGCGGATAATAAATCCCAGCGTCCATTCTCACCCAATCTATCACTTCGTGTAGTAATAAACTATCCGACCAAGACATCATTTCACTTTCGATTTTTCCAGCTTTTAAACATTTCTCAACTTCAAAAATTTGATGTTGCATACCGCTTCCTAATTCTTCAAATTCCAATGTTTCTTCTAAAACCTTTTCTCTGAAAATAGAAACTGAAGTTGGTTCGTGAAAACGATTATTAAGTTGAATCGCTCCAGTCGTTCCAAAAATGGTGGCTTCTATTTTTTGGTTTGCCAAAAAGGTAGAATTTAGATTTGCCATTGCATTTCCATAATCGAATAACATTCCACAAGAATCATCCGTTTTTTGTTCATTCAAATTTGCAATCGCTTTAATATTTTTTGGTTTCCCCAATATACTTATTGCCAAAAAAATTGGATAAATTCCGATATCTAAAATTGAACCGCCACCCAAATTTGGATTAAAAACCCGACTATCTGCTGCCGCTTCCGCACGAAATCCAAAGTCTGCAATAATATTTTTCACTTCACCGATTGCTCCACTTTCAACTAACTCTTTTGCTTTTATAAATGATGGAATAAACCGTGTCCACATCGCTTCCATCAAAAAAACATGGTTCGCTTTCGCACAATCAAACATTCGTTTCGCTTCGGCATGATTCATCGCAATCGGCTTTTCACATAAAACCGATTTACCATTTTTCATTGCCAAGATCGCACTTTCCGCATGGAAAACGTGTGGCGTTCCAATGTAAATCACATCCACATTTTCATCTTGAAACAATGTTTCATAACTATCATAAGCTACTTTCGCCTGATATTCTGCTGCAAATTCATCCGCTTTCGCTTGACTTCGAGAAGCCACCGCATACAAATTCGCACTTTCAACCAGCTTTAAAGCCGTCGCAAATTTGTTAGCAATTTTACCTAAACCAATTATTCCCCAGTTCATTTTAAACGATTGACGGTTGACGGACGGCTTCGCCTTGACTGATATCTATTTCACTCATTTGACGGATAAACTGTCAAATGAACAAAGTGAACATCCCTCTACCGTCAAGGCAAAACCGTCCGTCAACCGTTTTTTATTTAAACTCAATATGTGCCACCACTTGTCCGTGATCAGATTGCCAATGTGGAATCGATTCTCCGGAAAGTGTTTCGTCAATTAGATGATCATTAAAAATAGCGACATTGCGAATTTCCCCGATGGCATTTGGATTTTCAGCGACCAATTCTTGACTAACCATGATATGGTCAAGGGCTTCGTAATGTCCATTATGAATGTGTGTATAATAAAAATCGTGAAACGATTTTCGAGCTTGAATATCTTTAGCGTGATAAAAAAGTACGTCCCACGCCTTTTTTTTATCTTCGAACTTCAAATACCGCATTGGTGACTCGCCCGAAACGACACGAGTCGAAACCGCCAAGCTCGTATCATTCAAATCTCCTATAATAATTACAGGATCTGTATTGTGTTCCGCGTGTTTTACAAGAATTTCTCGTAGACCATAAGCCTCCGTAGAACGACGAATTAAAGAACGCACTGCACCTTTTGCTTGTTCGATAGGGTTACTTCTATCTACTTTTTCGCCAAAAGTCGGGCGTTTTGATTTTAAATGTGCGACAAAAACAGTAATACGTTTTTTGGGTTCAATTTCAATAACGACTTTCAATATTGGTTTTGAGAATTTAGTGATTGGAATTATATGTCCGTCAATATCTAGTTGTGGGAGCATTTCAAAAATTTCAGTTTCCAAAATAGGGTATTTAGAGGCCAGAGCGACCGAAGGTGATTGCCCATTAGGATTCGCTACAACGATGTAACAATCTTTTAAATACTCCGAACTATTTACCATTTTTCGTAACGCTTGACCATGAAAAACCTCTTGAAAGCCAACAATATCAGCTTTCATTTTATCTAATTGTGCTCCTTGCCATGCGATTTTTTTATTAAAATCAGCTTCCGAATAAGCTCGATTTCCGTAATATTTTTCGTTCGGATTTACCAAGTTCAATAAATTAAATGTACCGACTTTTAATGTTTTTATCATGGTTTTAATATTTGCTCCCGTATTTATCTTAATCACTATTTATCTATTTTCAACGTATCGTTAAGGAATGTAAAAGGTAAGCGTTTTATATCAATTTTCAAATTATATCGAAATTGAATGTTGATATTTAGATGTTTATAAATTGAAAAAATTCTATTTTAATAAGTTCCCTCAAAAAAATTAAGGCAATGAATTCTATATTCCCGTGCTTTTAGTGTGTTAATTTAACTTCCGTCCAATGTGATGAAAATATAATTTCTGCTTTTTCGATTTCAATAATAAATTTCCAAGAAGGTAAGAAATTATGAAAATAGAATAATCACCTAAAAAAGTAATTCCCTCAACATAAAAAATAACACATAATTTTTGAATAATTTTGAGTTTCGAAAAGTTCTTTTAAATTAAAAATC
>CAWVWD010000187.1:0-7859 GCA_963933585.1 uncultured Saprospiraceae bacterium | reverse complement strand
TATTATACTATATGTTTTTTCGACCGTTTTCGTAGTTTATTTAGCATTTATTCAGCTCGAACCTCGAGTTTGGAATACTTTATTCTGGATCATTATCTTATTTGCGTCTGTGAATGCGGTTAATAAAAGCTTTACGCAGGAAAGTGGTTATAGAGCTTTATATTATTATTCCATAGCGAATCCTATAGCTGTAATCGTTTCCAAAATGATTTATAATACACTGCTATTGAGCTTTTTAACTTTATTAACTTTCGGTTTTTTAAGTTTAATCGCAGGAAATCCGGTGAAGGATTTACAATTATTTATTACGACTATATTCTTGGGAAGTGTTAGTTTAGCGATTACACTGACGTTTATTTCTTCCATTGCCGTAAAGGCGAATAATAGTGCTACCTTGATGGCTGTGCTTAGTTTTCCGATTGTTATTCCGATATTAATCACATTGATAAAACTTTCTGCCGTATCTTTGCGACTAATTCAAGACACAAGCTATGGTCAAGATATTGTATCATTACTGGCAATAGATTTAATTTTAATTTCGGTTGCATTCATACTATTTCCTTTCGTGTGGAAAGATTAAAATGCGGACGATAAAATCATAAATTATCCATCTCCTGACATAAGTGTATTTGTGTCTTAAGTTTAGATGTATACTTTTACAATTTAATAATAAATAACACTTCACACAATATGATTAAGCAGCATTGGTGGAAAATATTAGCGGTTATTCTTTTACTTTACGTATTCATCGTTGGATTATTATCTCCGTTGAGTCCTGGTATCACAAGTACATTACCTTCGGTTGCTAATACAGGAAAGTCTGTAATATTAGATGTAGAAGGTTATAATACTTTCTTTGCAGAAGGAGAGAACTCGGCATGGTTAAAATTAGATGCCGCACATGAGTTATGCTCAGAAAATATAACTGTGATTGATAATAATAATTTGAAAATCACTTTTCAATTGCCTAATACGTTACCAACGATTGATAAAAATGCTCCTGCAACATTAATCGTAAATAATACGACGGAAGGTTATGCGATTTATCCTGATGCAATTTCGATTCGAGTTAATGAGGATATAGATAGTACGAATACAGTAGAATGGGGAATCTGTGAAAATAAAGTGTTGACAGAGAGTACAACGTTTGATTTCCCTTTCCGTAACGTATTGGTCGAAACCATTCGTAATTTATATTTTCACGTTCCTTTCTGGTTCGGTATGTTGTTTATCTTTTTAGCAGCAGCGATTAATAGTATTTTATATCTTTCCCGAAGTTTCGATATGAAATATGATATTCGAGCAAAAGCATTGGTACAGGTTGGCTTACTATTTGGAATTATTGGAATCGTAACCGGCGGAATCTGGGCACAATATACTTGGGGAGCCTTTTGGAGTTTTGATATTAAGCAAAATATGTCGGCGATTGCGTTATTGATTTATATGGCGTATTTCGTATTGAGAAGTTCATTCGATGATGAACAACAACAAGCTCGATTATCCGCAATTTATAATATATTTGCCTTCGTTTCCTTAGTCCCTCTTTTATTTATTATTCCAAGAATGTATGATAGTTTACATCCTGGAAATGGTGGCAACCCTGCGTTTGGGAGTGAAGATTTAGATAATACGATGCGAATGGTTTTTTATCCTGCCGTAATCGGTTGGACATTACTAGGGTTTTGGATCGCAAACTTATTAGCTCGAATGGGAAATATAAAAATGTGGTGGATTGAGCAGCTGGATGATTGATAATTATCATTAAGCACCTACTCGTTCACACAGCAGACAGCTATTTAAAATCAAAATTTGAAAACTATTTTCAAATAAGGTTTTTAAATCCTGAAAAAGACAGGTATCAGGTGAAAAAATTATAAAAAAATAATTGATTTACTAATTATTACCTTAGTTTCGCTGCAGATTTTTGATTAATCGAATTTAAACACATAGAAAATTATGTTTTTATCAAAAATTAATAAAAAAACGTTACTACTTATTATAGGTATTATTACCTTTATTGGAAATACTTTCGGACAAGGTTCTAATCCGGATTTTGCCCGAAGTATGGGAAAGATGTACGTTGTTGTAGCCGTAATCATTGCAGTATTTATTGGAATCGTAGGTTTTCTAATTTATATGGAACGCAAAGTTCGACGCTTAGAACAACAAATCGAACATGAGAAATAAAATACAAATCATTGATTATTGAAGTGATAATGTTCCATATTATCATTAAATATAATGAATGATGGTTATGCTTTTTATACTAAAAATTGAACTCCTTTTCACGACAAAAAAATGCTATGTCGCACAACAATGATTACAGCTTCTTCGAAAGTGTAGAACGCTATTTTGATAAAGCAGCACCAAACACTAATTTGCCGAAAGGTTTATTAAAGCAAATTAAGGCTTGTAATGCTATTTATCAAATGAATTTTCCAGTGAAAATTGGAAATGAATACCATGTTATCGAAGCCTACAGAGTTCAACACTCGCATCACAGACTTCCAACGAAAGGTGGAATTCGTTATGATATGGGTGTAAACCAGGATGAAGTAATGGCTCTTGCCGCATTAATGACGTATAAATGTGCTATCGTTGATGTTCCTTTTGGTGGTGCGAAAGGTGGTGTGAAAATCAATCCTAAAGCCTATAATCCTCGTATTCTTCAAAAGATTACACGCCGTTATGCTACGGAACTAATTCGTAAAAACTTCATCGGGCCTGGTATCGATGTACCTGCACCAGATTACGGAACAGGTCCTCGTGAAATGGCTTGGATAGCAGATACTTATGCGACGTTCAATCATGGTGAACTTGATGCTGCCGCTTGTGTTACAGGTAAACCTGTTGCTCAAAACGGTATTCAAGGTCGTACAGAAGCTACCGGTCGTGGTGTTTTCTACGGTTTAAGAACAGCTTGTTCTTTCAAAGACGACATGAAAAAAATAGGACTCGAACAAGGAATCGCAGGTAAAACTATGGTGGTTCAAGGTTTAGGTAATGTTGGTTATTATGCTGCGAAAATTTCTACAGAAGAAGGTGGTGTAAAACTAATCGGTGTGGCAGAATTCGAAGGTTCTATTCTAAAAGAAGATGGTATTGATGTAGATGCCTTGATGAAACACCGTAAAGAAACGGGTTCTATCATGGATTTTCCTGGTGCTACGAACTTGCCGGATCGTTCTTCTGCATTGGAATTAGAATGTGATATTCTTGTTCCTGCTGCATTGGAGCGTCAAATTACCGCTGAAAATGCACCAAGAATTAAAGCGAAAATTGTAGCGGAAGCTGCAAATGGACCGGTAACTCCTGGTGGTGAAGAAATTTTATTAGAGAAAGGTGTCATGGTTATTCCAGATATGTATATTAATGCTGGTGGTGTAACGGTTTCTTATTTCGAGTGGCTAAAAAATCTTTCTCACATGCGCTTCGGTAGAATGGATAAACGTTTCGATTCTAATTCTTATGAGCAGTTAGTTAGCTTGGTAGAGCAAATGACAGGTAAGAAAGTTAAAGATTCGAGAGAACGTGCCTTGTTAACTCGTGGTGCGGATGAAATTGATTTAGTTCGTTCAGGATTAGAGGAAACAATGATTACTTCTTACGAAGAAATTCGTGAAATTTGGAAGCGTCGCAAGAACATTAAAGACTTGCGAACAGCTGCATTTACACTTGCAATTCAAAAAATAGGTAGTGATTATATTTCATTAGGTATTTTCCCTTAATGGAAGCGGTACTCTATAACAACCAAAAATGTATCTAAGTGGAGATTCTTTACTCCAAATTTTATTTTTTATTTTGGGACAATATCACATTGTCCCAAAATTTTATTTGCCCACTATATTAATTCCATTATCTTTGCGTCCTATTAGCATTTATCCAAATGTGATTGTAAAAAACAAATATTGTAATGTAAAAATCGGTTTTAAAACCATTTTTAAAAATAAAAATGCAGTTTATTGTGAATTTACTTGATAAATATTCTTTTTATCAATAAATTTACGCCGATTCCAACAAAGGGATATTCACTGATTATTTGATAATTTATTGCAAAACTTAAAATTCTTCACAAAAATGGGTTACAGCAAGTAGATTCCATGTAAAAATGAAGTTTTTTGGTAACTTAAAATAGTTACTTTTCGCAAAAATTAACAAATGATCATTTTAGTTTTAAATTAAAGGAAAAATAATCATAAATAACAATCGAATGAATCCAACTGGTACTGCAACAAGACTAGACAGAACAGACTTACAGATTTTAAAAATTCTTCAAGGTAATAGTAAGATTACAAATCTTGACTTATCGAAGAAAATTGGGCTTTCACCTGCACCAACGCTTGAACGTGTTAAGAAATTAGAACAATCGGGTATTGTTCAAAGCTATCATGCACAAGTTAATCCGAATTCAATCGGTTTAAGCGTCAAAACTTTTGTTCTAGTTTCTTTGGCTTGGCAAAAAGAAAATGCTTTAAATAACTTTTTGGATAAAGTTAAAACAATTGATGAAATTGTAGAGTGTTATATCATCACTGGGGAAGCTGATTTCTTAATGAAAATTGTTTGTAAAGATATTCCAACTTACGAAAAATTATTGTTCAAAACACTTTCTCAAATTGAAGAAATTGAGCGTTTGAAAACGTTAATGACGCTTTCTACCGTTAAAGATTCTAAAATTTTACCCTTCCGCTACGAAAGATAAATTGAAGAATTATAAATTAAAGAAATTGAGCGAGGCGATAACTTTCATTAGTTGTCGCCTCGTTTTTTTATTGCTACTTTCACCTGAAGTAAAAGTTGAAAAGGTGATTTGAATCAAATTATTTATAACCTATTAATAATTAATACTTTACGACTATTTCCATCTACCCGAAACCGTTCATCTATTCGATTACCAATTATCCAAACGATTTCTCCCGCAGATTCCAAAATCCAAACCTTATCTTTATCATGTTTTGATAATTTTTGCTGACGGAAAAAATGACTTACTTTTTTATGCTGCCCATTCATTCCAAAAGGTTGAAAAGTATCGCCTTCTTCCCAACGCCTAACTTTCAATGGAAACCGTAATTTATCAAAATCAATAAAACAGCTATTCGTACTTTTTGGAAAACGCTCCGGAAGCGACTTTTTGATTTCAAATGATAACGTCAAATTATCAAAAGTGACCTTTTTATCAATCTTATCAATTTGAAATGATTGCTTACTATAATCTTTAATTTCGGCAACGATTAAAGCCGTTCTATCCAAAATCGCTAAATGCGTTTTAGAATAAAACTGTTTTCCAGCAAAAGTATCTTTCGAGTGTAGAATTTGATTGACAATCGAATTAGAAAAACCATAAGGTTTTAAAATTTCATACAAGACACTTTTTGCCGCTTCATTTTTACTAATCACTTGAATATCAATATGTAATTCCTCTTTTTGAAACGTACAAACATCTTTTTTTATATTTTCAATCGCTTGAAAATATAGACTTTCAACTTCTCGAAACCGATCAATATTATCCGAAAAAGTTTGTTCTAATTTTGGATTAATGGATTGTAATTTCGGAATAATTTGATGCCGGATAAAGTTTCGAGTATATTTATCCGTTTTGTTAGAGTCATCGACCCGAAAAGTAATTTCATGCCTTTGAGCAAAGTCTCTGATTTCCCCTTTTGTCATAAATAACAAAGGACGAATCACATTTCCAAAAATCGGTAAAATTCCATGCAAACCCTGAATTCCACAACCTTTAGTCATATTAAATAAAACGGTTTCCACAGAATCGTTCAAATGATGAGCCGTTGCTAGCTGAGTAAAATTTTCCGTTTTTCTAATATCTTCCAACCATTCATATCGCAAATCTCGTGCAATAATTTGAATGGATTTTTTTTGTTTAATGGCTAATTTATACGTTTCGAACCGTTTACAAAAAAACGGAACTTCAAGTATTTCTGCCATTTTCTGCACAAATACTTCATCGCCATCAGAAGCATCTCCACGCAACTGAAAATTACAATGTGCAATACCAAACGGCTGCCCAATCTCTTTCAATAAATAACACAATACGGAGGAATCCATACCGCCACTCGTTGCCACCAAAACTTTATCTGCTTTCGTAACACTACATTTTTCTCGTAAATCTTGATTGAATTTAGTGATTAACTCATCCCGAGGACTCGGTGATGATTGATGATTGTTGATTGATAAATCCATCATTAAAGTTTTCACGTTAAAGATAAACCTATGAGGTTTTGAAAACCTCACAGGTTTTATATCAGCACATGAAATAACTTATCCCGAAATATCGAGATTCCTACATTCCACACACCTAATTTCTAATTAATCATCAAACCCATTCTGCCAATTCCATCCATCGTTCTTCCTTCGTTTCTAACACGTCTCCGATTTCTTGAACTTCCTTTGACAGTTCGGCGATTTTTTCGCCATCCAAGCTCATATCACTGAACATTGCCGAGATTTCCTCTTTTCGAGTTTCGAGTTTCATAATTTCCTTTTCGAGCTTTTTAAATTCACTTTGCTCCGAATAAGACAATTTTTTCTTTTCTTTTTGGCGTTCCAATTGTTTTGTTGGACTTGACTTTTCTGCTTTTTCGGCCTTTTCTGCTTGACGCTGAGCCAATTCTCTTTCCTTTAAATCGACACGATAGCGAGAGTAAGCACCATTAAAATCTCGAATCTTACCGTCACCTTCAAAAATAAATAAATGATCTACCAATTTATCTAAGAAATATCTATCGTGAGAAACAATTATTAGACAACCTTCGAATTCTAATAAGAACTGTTCCAAGACATTTAAAGTCAAAATATCCAAATCATTTGTCGGCTCATCGAGAATCAGAATATTCGGGTTTTGTAATAAAACCGTCAATAGATACAATCTTCGACGTTCGCCACCACTTAGTTTGGAAACCAACATCCTGTGCTGATGTTTTGGAAAAAGAAAACGTTCCAAAAACTGTTCAGCATACATTTTCGAGCCATCACCAAGTTCAATATACAGGGCAATATCTTGAATAATATCCAAGACTAATTGACTTTCCGTGAATACCAAACCATCTTGTTTGTAATGTCCGAACTGAACCGTTGAACCTATTTTAATTTTTCCAGTATCCGGAAGAATTTCATCCGTAATTAATTTCAGGAAAGTAGATTTCCCTGAACCATTATTACCAACAATTCCAACTCGTTCCCCTTTTTGAAACTTATAGGAAAAATTAGTAATCAACTGTTTACCATCATAACCTTTATTGACGTTGTATAATTCAACAATCGTCTTTCCGAGTCGAGTTTGTTTGATATTGAATTGAAACGTTTTGTCAAGGACTTTTTTAGAAGCTCTGGCTTTTAAATCATCAAATGCATCTAGACGAGATTTTGACTTTGTCGTTCGAGCTTTTGGCATTCTACGAACCCATTCTAATTCATTCGTCATCATCCGTTTCGCCTTACCAACGGTTCGGATATCTACTTCTTGTCGAGTCGCTTTCTGTTCCAAAAAGTCAGTATAATTTCCTTTATACTTAAAAATTTCACCTCGATCTAATTCAATAATCGTATTACAAACTCGATCTAAAAAATAACGATCATGCGTCACCATGAAAATCGTCAAGTTTTGATTAGATAAATAACTTTCCAACCATTCGACCATTTCTAAATCCAAGTGATTCGTCGGCTCATCAAGAATGATAAATTCAGGTTCATCAATAATCAATTTTGCTAAAGCGACTCGTTTTTGCTGTCCACCCGACATTGTACCCAGTTCTTGATATAAATCATCGACTTTTAATTTATATAAAATTTCCTTAATTTTAAATTCAAAATCCCAAGCATTATATTGTTCCATTTCCTCA
>CAWVWD010000186.1:0-7865 GCA_963933585.1 uncultured Saprospiraceae bacterium | reverse complement strand
ATGGACTCTAGTGGAAAAGATGGCTCAACTGATAATGTTTTCCACTAGAGTCCATTCCTTGAAAAATCACTAAAAGGCTCTGTTTTTTTTCGGCGTACATTTTCTCCTGCATCTCAGCGATGTAATCTTGTAGTTTCTTTAATTTTTTCTTAATCTTATTTTTATCTGTGTTGTCAGGTGCAACGGTCGAAATTTTGGATAAATCAATCATGGTTATTTAGTTTTATTCAATTTTTTTTGTCAAAATATTTATACCATCCAATTTATTGAAAAAATATGAAGTTTTATAATACGATAGAAAAATTGAACAAAAACCTTTAACTTAACATATGGACTTAAAAAAAGTATTTATAATATTTGGTTTTTTAATTGCTTTAATGTGGGGTGCAAATAATTTAAATAAAGCAGCTAACAAGCTCCAATATGAAAAATATAATAAAATTGTCACAGCCAAAGTTGTTGATTTACCACTATGTAATAAATCAAATATGATAATAGTGGAATATCAAGAAAAAAGATATAGTACTCCAGTAAGCAAAATGGAGTGTATTCATAAAAAACATTCAATTGGTAGTTTATTACAAGTTGAATATAATCCATCGTTAGATGAAATGGTTAATGGAGGTTATACAGGAGCATATAGATTATGGATTGCTTTTTTAATATTTATTGGTGGAGTTTTCCTAAGTTATGTTTTCATAGGGAGAAAAAAATAATCAAAGCCACAAAAGATACAACGACACAAAAGTACTTTCATAAAAGCAAATTTTTAAATATTATTTTGTGAATGTCTCTTGTCTCTTTTATACCTTTTGGGGTTCAAATCTTTAAAATTATGAAATCTTTAATCTTACTGCTTGTCGCAATGTTTACGTTTGAAATTGGAAATGCACAAAATCGAAGATTGGAAAAACAAGTTTCCAAATATATTGAATACGAAGTGAATTTGAACGATAATCCAGGAATTATAATTGGAATTATCAATGGCGATTCAGTTTATATTTACAGCTTTGGTGAAATGAAAAAAGGTAAATCGGCACAATTAACGGATTCAACGATGTTTGATATTGGTTCAATGACCAAAGTTTTTACGGCTTCGCTTTTGCAAATATTAGTCGATGAAGGTAAAATTGATTATCAAAAAACGTTGGGCGATTATTTAGATAAAGAAACACTAAATCCCTCTTTACACGGAATTACGGTTCGCCAATTAGCAACACATACTTCAGGTTTACCTCGTTTGCCGACTAACTTTAGTGAACGGGATCAAGACCCAAATAATCCATTTGCTTATTATCGAAAGGAGGATTTTGATATATTTTTAAAAGATTATAATTTATTGACCTCAAGTACTTATATGTATTCGCATATCAATTATGCGTTGATTGAACGAGTGATTGAAAGTATTGAAAATGAAAGATTTGAAGCGGTGATGAATAGAGAAATGTTGCAAAATTTAGGACTTTCAAATACGACTTACGAACTCACTAAAAGTCAATATGATAACCTTTCTCCTGGATATTTATTAACAGGTGAAGATGCACCCGAAACACTTTTTAATTCTTTTTACGGTGCAGTCGGGCTGAAATCAGATATGGCTGATTTAATAAAATTTATTCAATATAATTTGGAAGTAGGAGCGGAGCGTTCAGCGTTACAATCTTCATTATACAAAACCCATGATTTTCAGGTGAATACAGGAATTAAAAAATATATTGATGCTGGAATTGGCTGGCATATTGTTCGTCCAAAACGTAAATTTTATAATGTGATTAGTCACAGAGGAACTTCAGTTGGTCATCAAGCATATATTGCTTTTGTTCCAGAAACCAAAACTGGTGTTATCGTTTTAGCTAATTCCCGAAACTCCTTGGAAGGTTTTGGATACTTTATGTTGAAAATGATTAATGACAGTTGGAAGAGAAAAAAATGATTATTTTCAAAGTCTTGTTGAATTAAATTTTGGGGTAGTATTATTGAGGTACATTTGAGGATAAAGAAACGCATAATTTTTATTAAAATCAATAATACCAATCCAAAATAAAAGTGCATATCTACAGCACCACTAAGTTTTGCTTTCAAGGACAAAGTAATATTTTTATCAGATTTATAACTCACGTTATTATGCTTATATTTTCGAAACGATGATTCAAATATTAAAAATAACTGTTTTAATAGTGCTATTTTTTAATCATATTGCAGGCTAATTAAAGAGAAATAACTTCACTTTAATTAGTCGTTTGATTATGTCGAATTAAGTGTCTGGACAAAATTATTCTATATTTGAATTAGGACTTTAAAGTTTTTTTTTAAAAAAAAATACTATAATTTTAAAAACATTGTTATTAACGTATTGTTGAAAGCATCAACTAAACATGCGGTCACGTTATTTAGAACAATTTCAAAATAGTCTCGCATATCTAATTTTTTTCTAAAGCAAGTCAAGTTTTTATAGGTAAATCCTCCAATAAATATAGTGTCAAAGAAGAAATAATTTCTCTAGTATTTTTTTGGTAAAAGCATTGACAGGACAGGCGGGTGTAAATAAACAGTACTTTTTAGGAGAATATTTTTCTGTTAGAATTACTTATTTATACGGCAGGCGAATCTCCTCAAAAAGTCGTCGAATAATTCTTTTGTTGAGCTACTTTTTGAAAAAAAAATAATTAAAAAAGATACATTCGAAAGGTATCGTTTATTTAGGCTTACTTATCTATACTGAAGGAGTCAGATCATTTAATAAAAATTCCGGTTGAAATTATTTAATAACATAATACATATTGGAGTTCGAGAATACCATGGTGAAGAGCTAAAATCGCAAACAATATGGCTAAACAAAATAGCATTGTTTACTATTTTTGCGGTATGCATCAATGTGTCCATCCATATTTGCCTCAAGATAAATTTGATAGCGATTTTTTTTGATTTATTATATATAATAACAGCACTTTCAATTCTAATTTTTCAATCAAAAGAACAATTTAAATATGCTTATTATGTAGTAGGAATAGGTTACACCTTATCCTTTGCATCCAGTTCTGTGTTGATAGGAGCTCAAAATCAAATTGAATATTTAATCTTCACCTCTATTTTAGGAACGGCTATTTTATTTGATGATAAGTGGATAAAACGTATCTTTTTCATATTTGGTTTTTTGATTTTCTTAGGATTAAAATCCTTTCATATTTATTTTCCCAAAGGTTTATTAGAATCAGATCTTCCTTCTATTCTTAGTATCATAAATGGAATAATTGTCTTCAGTGCAATTTATATAATCGTTGATAAGTCCTTAGAAGATAGCAATATATCATTAAATAGATTATTGAAAAAGAATGAAGAGATCACGATTCTAAACATAACTTTGGAGGATAAAGTAAAGAAACGAACGGAAGAGATAAATGAAAAATCGAGGACTTTAGAACGTTTTAATGAAGAACTTAAACGCTTTTCTTATATCGCAGCCCATGACCTCCGGGAGCCTCTCCGGAATATTATTGGTTTTTCAAAATTAATGAATCGAGATATTATCAAACGAGAGTTCGGAAAAGTAGAAGAATATAGTAGTTACATTAATCATAGCGTTTGGCGGATTGATGCGATAACGAGAGCTATCGTGGATTATGCGGAGTTAGAAAATCGTTTGGAAGAAGCGTCGGAAGTAGATTTGAATCAGATAGTTGACGGAATCATAGAATCCCAAAAGAAGATAAGAAAAGATGTGGTCTTCGAAACGCAACCTTTTCCAACGCTTGAAATGAATGGAATATTAGTCACTATGTTATTCTATCA
Source organism: uncultured Saprospiraceae bacterium (assembly GCA_963933585.1). Taxonomy (GTDB): domain Bacteria; phylum Bacteroidota; class Bacteroidia; order Chitinophagales; family Saprospiraceae; genus CAWVWD01. The sequence goes on along the minus strand of CAWVWD010000186.1, from coordinate 4,076 downwards.
GATGGTTATCAATGCGATTCAATATTGTGATAAGCCTGAACCACGAGTGACAATTGATTGTATTAGAAAAGGTGATTTTTATCAATTCAGTATTATTGATAATGGAATCGGAGTTGCTCCACAATTTCACGAACAGATTTTCGTAATGTTCAAACGGCTTCATAATGATATCAAGAAAAATGGCTCTGGAATCGGTTTGTCTATTGCTAAAAAAATAGTCGAAGGTTATGGTGGCGAAATGTGGTTGAAAAGTGAACTCGGGATAGGTTCTACTTTCTATTTTACATTGCCGGCATAGTTCTATAAAGCCCGTATTCGTTTCGGAAACTCATACCGTTTAATCCTTCAAAATGACCAAGAGTCTCATTCCTAATACACCAAATAAACTTTTATTTGCATCTTTCTTATCAAACAAACGCACCCAACTATTTACGCCTAAAATAACGTTGGTGTTAAATGCAAATAATGCTGAAAACTCAGCGATGAATTAAAATTAATCAATATGAAAAAATTAAATATAGTTATCATAATTTGTTGTTTGTTAATGAATTTTGCTTCTGCAAAAGTTTTTTCTGAACCAGTAAACCAGTTAGAGTCAGTTAATGATATTATTGGTGATATTTCTTATACCGTGAAATTTGGTGAAATACCAACAGCGGAAACTGAGGATAAATTACGAATTCAAACGCATTTGGAATACGTCGAAAATCAATTGCGACAAGCAGATATTTCTAAACTGAATAAAAAGCAACAGCAAAATCGAACGAAAATTTTAACCGTTTTAAATCAATATTGGAAAATCGGAAAATTTCCAAAAAATGATTATTTCTCAGTTCGCAAATCTGTTTTTATTGATACACATAATACGCACTGTGCGGTCGGATATTTGATAAAAGAAACGGAAGGCGAAGCGATGACACAACTTATAAATTCCAAATATCAGTTTGCTTCGATTTATGATATTCAAATGGTGGAAGTCGAAAAATGGGCTTCGACTTATGGTTTGACGATTGACGAATGTGCGATGATTCAGCCGACTTATGGCGGTTTTATTCGTCCTGAACCAGTTCGTTCTCGTCCGATTCCTGGTTTATTTGCATTACAAGTGAACTCGATGAAAGTGGAAACACGCATCAAAGAAACAGCTGCAACAACTACTTTAGAACAAGTTTTCTTTAATCAAACCGCTCACCAGCTTCAAGGGTTTTATTATTTTCCAATTCCTGAAAATGCTTCGATTGATAAATTTTCTATGTTTATAAATGGTGTAGAAACGCAAGGCGAGGTTTTGGACGCTGCGAAAGCTCGAAAAATCTATGAAGATATTGTTCGTCGTTCGCTTGATCCGGCTTTATTAGAATATTATAATCAGTCGCTTTTCAGGGTGAAAATATTCCCGATTCAGCCGAGGAGTGAGCAGAAAATCCGCATGACTTACACGGAAACATTGCAGAAAGAAAATGGTACGATTGAATATACTTTTCCATTTGGAAGTACGGAAAATCAGGCAACAAAAGAGATTCCTGAGTTTAGTTTTAAGGTAAGTTTAGAAACGATTTCTAAGTTGAAGAATATTTATTCACCAACACATGAAACCGAAATTATTAGAAAAAATGACAATAAAGCAGTTGTTGGATTTGAAGGCAATGCATTAAAAAATGCAGCTAATTTTAAACTGTATTTTAATACGGATAATTCAAAAATTGGTTTATCGACTCTGACGTATAATGATACGTATGAAGATGGATTTTTCATGTTGAACTTGAGTCCGGGAATTGGAGATGCAGAAGAGGTTATTGCAAAAGATATCACTTTTGTAGTCGATGTTTCAGGAAGTATGGCAGGAGAAAAAATGGAACAAGCCAAAAAAGCATTAATTTTTTGTATTGCTAATTTGAATGATAATGACCATTTTAATGTCATCCGATTTTCGACGGAAGCGAATGCGTTATACGATGACTTGAAGATTGCAAATAAGGAAAATAGGAAACAAGCAAGTACTTATATCGAAAAGCTCCGACCAATCGGTGGAACGAATATTGATGAAGCGTTAAGCTTAGCATTGGCAAACAAGAAAGATGATAATCGTCCAGATTTTGTTATCTTTTTAACGGATGGAAAACCAACAATTGGCGAAACAAACGAAGATCAATTATTGAAAAGAGTCGCCAGTTATAATCCGAAAAATACTCGAATTTTCACTTTTGGAATTGGTACGAATTTAAATACAAAATTACTCGATCAATTAACCGAAATGACGAAAGCTTACCGAACTTACGTTCTACCAAGTGAAGATATTGAAATTAAAGTTTCGGATTTTTATACGAAAGTGGCGTCACCGATTCTGACGAATATTACGATTAAATTTGATGAAAATTTTAAGGTAAGTGAATTGCAACCAAAATCTTTACCGGATATTTTTAAAGGTTCAAGTATGACGATTTTGGGCCGTTATGCAGGAAGTGGAAACGGTAAAATTATCGTTTCGGGAATGGTTAATGATAAAGAGAAAACGTACACTTATAATGCAAATTTTCTTAAGAAAAATAAGGAAAATGACTTTGTGTCGTCACTTTGGGCAGCGAGTACGGTTGGTTTTTTGATGGATCAAATCCGTTTAAATGGCGAAAATAAAGAGTTGATTGGTGAAGTCGTTCGCTTATCTAAAAAATATGGAATTATTACGCCTTATACCAGTTATTTGATTTTGGAAGATGAAGCGGTAAGCGTTCGCATGAATCGTTTGGAATCCCGTAATCAATTGTTAAATAACAGGGTTGAAAGTGCAAAAGCGGAAACATTGGATGAAATTGCAGTCACGTATAATTCAGGAATGAGGACAAATACTGGTGCGGTGAGCGTCCGAGCGAGTAAGCTGAATCAGCGGTTGAAACAATCTAAAAATGCAACAACGATTCGTATTCAAGAAGAGGAATTGGATTATAAAACGGAAACTGGCGAAGTCGCAAACTTAGCTTCGGATATTAGAAATATTAATGGTCGAGCATTTTATAATAATAATAATGAATGGATTGATGCGAATATTCCATTGCATAATGATAAGAATCGAAAGGTAAATCGAGTGGCGTTTAATTCAAAGGCTTATTTCAAGTTGATAGTCGATAATCCGGAAGTTGTTGATTTCTTGGCGCTAGGACGGAATGTGCGGTTCGAGTTGAATAAGGAAGTTATTGAGATTTATGAGGAATAAGGTTCCCCATAGAGTTAAGGACGTTTCGCAGCGTTTTTTTATTTAAATACTGCGAAACGCCCTTAACTCTGCGGTGAATTATTCATAAATACCACGAAAAATACTTTCGTCCCAATCTTTAATTTCCGTCAATTCATAAATGATTCGATTCTCAAAATCATCTTTATATTCATAATCGAAATTAGAAAAAACGCCATTAAATGGATGTGATTTTTTTTGAATAAAACCCTCTCCCAAAATTAATCCAATTTTCCCCCAATCGCCATAGAAATATTCTTTTAACAATGGAAGAATCTTATTGGCGAAAGCAATACATAAATCTTCTAACGTATGGATACCCATAAAATAAGCGTGACCAATTTGATAATCTTTATCTAAGAGAATTTCAATTCGTTGATTAATCGTTTTCAGCAATGATTTTAAATTTATATCGCCAATCGAATGTAATAAACTTGGTTTTGCAGCCATTTCTTCAAAGAAAAATCGACGACGTAAAGCGGTATCTAATGCCTCAACACTTCGGTCTGCCGTATTCATGGTTCCGATAATATAAAGATTTGGTGGAACGGAAAATGATTGTTTAGAGTAGGGCAGAAGCGTCTGTGTGGCTTCTGGTTTGTTGCTTCGTTTATCTGACTCGATAAGTGTAATTAATTCCCCAAAAATCTGTGCGACATTTCCACGACTGATTTCATCGATGATTAAAACGTAATTACTGTTTGGATTCTGAGTCGCTTTTAGGCTCATATTTTTGAAAATCCCATCCTCGATTTCGTAATAAACTTGCTTATTTTCTTCCTTTGGTTTGATACCTTCAATGAAATCTTCGTAACTCATGGACGGATGAAAAGTCACAAAAGCGATT
>CAWVWD010000185.1:0-7865 GCA_963933585.1 uncultured Saprospiraceae bacterium | reverse complement strand
CTACCGATTCAGGTTGAACTATAGTTCAATTTTGAATTCGTCAAACAAAAAACCTATAAACGATGATTTCGTTTATAGGTTTTTTTGTCTAATGTCTAATATCTTATTTAAACAGCAGCCATTGATTAATTTCAATTATATTTCCTAATAATCCATTTAAATCTTTCAATCGCTGAACCGTAATTTCGCGTTGTTTTGAAATACTATAAAGTGTTTCTCCTTTTTTCACAACGTGAATATTCGGTGGTATAGGACGATTCTCCCGAGTAGGTTTGGATGGTGGTGTCATTGTAGGAATTTCATTTTCTGCATTTATTACTTTTCCATTTTCTGGCTTATTCGAATTCTCTTGCACGTTAATTATTGGTGGCTGAAGTTCTTCATAGTTAGGATTGGCTGGATAAACATATATTGTTTCCCGTTTTTGCTTAGGCGGTGCTGTTGTTCCGTCACCAGCGTCTGGTATTGTTGAACCATTATTGTTATTAGAAACACGTCCATTATTTCTTTGTATTTCTGGTTTGTGAGTTGGTCTAGAGTATGGTGGTCTAGTAATTATAATTGGCGGTTCTGTTTCTTTTGTATTAACTTTTGTATTAGCTCTTGGGATAACTTTTGGGATAACTCTTGGAATAGTATTCGGTATAAAATCATCCAAACGAAGAAATGGTTTATTTGGATTTCTTTTCTTCAAATAGATTTTTTCACCAATTCTTGGTTCTTCTCCTTTTTCTAAATGATTTAATTTTAATAACCTGTCTAATTGTATTCCATACTGTTGAGAAATCAAATAAATATTATCCTTTGACACGACTTGGTGAATTACTTTTTCACCTTTGAACTTTTTCTTTTTGCTATTCAAATAAACAAATTGTCCAGGCTGAAAACCATCAGCCAATTTAATATCATTATATTTCAAAACTTTACGTAAAGGAATTCTCATTCGTGCGGCAAACTCTAAAGGCGTTTCCTCTTCATTGGCGATTACGGCTTTCACCCCATTATTATAATAAATATCTTCATTCGGTAAATAAATCGGTTCATCTTCCCCTGCTTTCACGACCGCTTCATCTTGATATTTTCCGATTTCTTGATCAATATTATATAATTTATAAAGTTCAATAACTTGAATTAACTGGTCAGCATAATCTTCATAATCCTTATATCTTAAAGCTTCTAAACCCTTTGCCCAACGTTTATAATTTGTTGGTTCGATATAAAAAAGATTTTCAAATTCAGCATCATTCGATAACCATCGTGTGTGATCAATATAAGACTCTTCAGGCGAATCATAAATTTTAAAACAGTTTGGATTTCCATCTTTCAACTTATACAAAACCTCACGATTCCAATCATTCGTGCAAGATAGGACAAAGTGATTATTCGCTTGAACGGCCAATGTACTCGTGCCAATCGATGATTCCAAAATCCCTTGAGCCAATGTAATACTGGCAGGAATATCCGTTTTTATCATTTGCTGTAAAGCGATACTTTTATATCTGTTTATATAATCTTTTGCATTTGATGATTGTGCAGTTGTGGAAAAACTGAACAACATCAAAAGTATTATCGTAATGTATCTCATGCTACGTTTTTTTCTTATAATAATTAGTATTCAAAATCTTACAGAACCAATAAGATTTCTCTTTCTGAATCATTGATAGAGATATTACGCCACTTTGCTATTAGATTTTAGATATCTATTTTATAAATTATTAGATGAATTTGACGGTATAATCTTAATAATTTATTAAATCAAAAAATGTGATTCATTAATTGTTAATATTTTTAGTTTTTATATCGACTATTTCCATGAAAAACTAAAGTGGTTGAACATTTAATATCTAAAAGCGAAGTGACTTAACACTGTTCCTTAAAAAACTGATTCGACACTATCATACAAATATCTGAATAATATAATGAATAAAACATTGAAGATCAAGTAAAAGCTTATTTTATGATTAATTCTTGACCAATGTTTAAACTATTTGATTTTAAATCATTTAATACTCTGATTTTATCAACGGGAACACCATATTTTTTTGCAATTCCGTAAAGTGTTTCTCCTTTTTGAACAATATGTGTATTTTTTTGAGCCGAAGATGGAACAATCTCATCTAAGAAACCATCGTCATTATTTGTAGGTTCAGTAGTATTCGTCGATTCTGTATTTTGTGATTTTTTGTTTTTTGACAATACATTAACTTCCTTAAAATTCCATCCTCGCAAATTTAATTGTTCTCCAGGAGCAGGTTCTGTTCCATCTTTCATTCGATTTCGGATATAAAGCCATTTTGTTTTTATTGCATATTTTTGAGCAATATCATACATCGATTCACCTTCTTGAACACGGTGAACTTTTGTATTTCCTTTGAATTTCCACTTCTTATTTTTTAAGTAAATACGCTCATTTTCCTCAAAAATTTTCAAACCATTTATTTCATTATATTTTAAAATTAGTCGAGTCGTGGTATTAAATTTTAAACCAATATCAGAAGGCGTTTCGCCACCTTTTGCAAAAGCGGATTTTACACCATTTAAAGTTGATATTTTCGAATATTTTCGATTCGATAATTCCTCCCGCTGATTCGGATAATTTTGAACAAAAACTGGATTTAAGTCAGCCGTTGTCATCGTATCATATTTTGCCAAATCGTTTTTTTCAATCAGAGAAATCAGTAGCTTTGGATAATTCGGATTCGTTGCATAACCTGCGTCCTTTAAACCTTTCGCCCAGCTTTTGTAATCTGTTCGTTCATTTTCAAATAGGCTTCCATAACGAAAAGCTTTGTTTGGAGCAGCCAAAAATTCTGTGTGAGCGATATAAGATTCCTCTGGCGAATCAAACACACGAAAGCAAGATTTTACCAATACACCAGCTGCATTTCTATCATCATCTTTCAGATAATAACCATCGCCAATCCAATCTTTTCCACATTTAATTCCAAAGTGATTATTCGCATTTTTTGCCAATTCACTATTTCCAAAACCGGATTCTAAAATTCCTTGAGCCAACTTGATACTTGCCGGAATATTCGCCCGTTCCATTTCCGCTATAGCGATTGGATAATACTGTTCAATATATTTTTTATTTTTTTCATTTTGAGCTTGTATCAAAACCGTTGATAAAAGAAAAATTAGTACGAACAAGTGTTTTTTTGAAAAAAGGTAATTCATAATTTATTTCGATATAAAGGTTTTAAGATATTTTGGTGTTTTTTCTAAAAAAATAACTTAAAACGCTAAAAAATAATATTTTTCAGTTGAAATATTTTAAACGTAATTATCTTAGTGCGTTGTTGCGAAAACTTACTAAAATATAAATACAAATTTACAATTTAAGTACTAAAGCAAAAGTAAACTGGTGCTAAAGTGGTACGATTATTTGCGCTACCTGCTCGGCTGCTGAATGAATGGGCGGGTAGAATAGAAAACATATGAGTTCAAAATATTTGATTACTTTACTTTAGTATTTATCATAAGATAAATAAAACCAAGTATCTAATTTCAATGTTTATTGTTGCGGTGATAAAACCGAGATATAATGGGTAGTAAAAAACTAAAAACGTACTTCATTATGTTAACTTATCAGCAATTATCGAGTTAGAATTTTTAAGATATGAAATCTTATTTTCGCCATCTAAAAGACGGATAAGATTATTCGCACATACAAAATTTATAAGCCGATAATTGAGGTCAACTCAGACTTCAAATAACAGTAAAATTTTTAAGTAATAGAATATGGCAAAACGAAAAGAAGAGAAAAAATCTATCAAAGAGCAATTTCATGCCTTGAAGAATCTACCGAAGTTTTTCAAGATGATTTGGAATACGAGTAAGTTATTAACTATTGCGAATACTGGTTTACGGCTGATTCGTTCTTTAATTCCCTTAGCGATGTTGTACATCGGAAAATTATTAATAGATGAAGTTATTCAGATTATCCCATTATTTCAAAGTGGAGAATCTTTGGAATATCGATATTTGTGGACGTTGGTTGCCGCAGAACTAGGTTTGGCAATTATTGCTGATTTAATTAGTCGAATGGTCACGCTTTTTGATAGTTTATTAGGTGATTTGTTTTCTAATAAAATTTCCGTCCGCCTGATTCGTCACGCTGCACGATTGGATTTATATCAATTTGAGAATCCTGATTTTTATGATAAATTAGAACGAGCAAGACGACAAACGGTTGGGCGAGTTGTATTGATGTCACAGGTTTTGACGCAAATGCAGGACATTATTACGATTGTTTCCTTAGGCGTTGGGTTAGTTTATTTCAATGCTTGGCTGATTTTAATTTTATTGATAGCCGTGATTCCGTTGTTCTTAGGCGAATCGCATTTTAATAATGCGACTTATTCGCTCTCGAGAAGTTGGACACCGGAACGTCGAGAATTAGATTATTTGAGATTTATTGGTGCAAGTGACGGAACAGCAAAAGAGATTAAAATATTTGGTTTATCTGACTTTATTGCCAATCGTTTTAAGGAAATTTCAGATAAATATTATATTGCCAATAAAAAAATTGCGATTCAACGAGCATTTTGGGGTATTCTTCTTTCAGGAGTTGGAACGCTGACTTATTATGGGGCGTATATTTTTATCATCGTTCAGACGATTTCGAGTTTGATTACGATTGGAACGTTGGTATTCCTTTCAGGATCGTTCAAGCGAATGCATAATATGATGCAAGGCATTATGACTCGGTTCACTCGAATTACGGAAAGTGCATTGTATCTACAGGATCTATTTGATTTCTTGGCGATTGAACCACAAATTAAAAATAGGAAAGATGTCAAACTAATTCCTTCGCCAATTCGCCAAGGTTTTACGTTTGAAAATGTGAGTTTTAAATATCCAGAAACCGAAAGATGGGCGATTCGTAATGTTTCGTTTCATTTAGAAAAAGATGAAAAATTGGCTTTAGTGGGTGAAAACGGAGCTGGAAAAACAACTTTAGTGAAGTTACTTTCACGGTTATACGAACCTACGGAAGGTCGTATTTTATTGGATGGAATTGATTTAAAAGAATATGATTTGAATGACTTACGTCAAAATATTGGCGTGATTTTCCAAGATTATGTTCAATTTCAAATGTCGGCCTCAGACAATATTGCCATTGGAAAAATAGAAAATAAAGGAAATAGATCGTTGATAGAAGCGGCTGCATCCAAGAGTTTGGCGAATACGGTTATTGATAAGTTACCCAAAAAATACGATCAGTTTTTAGGGAAACGCTTTCACGATGGCGTAGAACTTTCTGGTGGCGAATGGCAAAAAATAGCTTTAGCAAGAGCTTATATGCGAGATGCTCAATTATTGATTTTGGATGAACCAACTTCTGCTTTGGATGCCCGTTCGGAACACGAAGTTTTTATCCGTTTTGCAGAATTAATTGAAGATAAGGCAGCCGTTTTGATTTCGCATCGATTTTCCACCGTTCGGATGGCAGATAGGATTTTACTTTTGGAAAATGGAGGTATGAAAGAGTTAGGAAGTCATGAGGAATTACTAAAATTAAATGGAAAGTATGCAGAACTATTTCGATTACAGGCGAAAGGTTACCAGTAACTTAGGATAAATTACAAGTCATTACCTTGCTACAAATATCAAAAATAGTAATTTTAGGAATGATTTCTATAGATGAAATAGCTCTGTTTTGTTTTTATTTAAATGTTAAAATCAAAATAAAAGTTTTAAATGTATTTGTATTTGAAATTAAATTTTCTTAAAAAACGACTTTCGTCATAATCTTTCGATTTAATTTGTAACTTTACCAGCTACTCTTAACAGAGTGACTTAATAAAAAATTAAAGTATTTTGGTGTTTAAATGATTACGCCTCTACATTCTGTGGAGGCGTTCCTTTTTTTACTAAATTAGGAAGTATAAATAAGGTTGAATCCCTTTGATTTTTCCTCCTCCACAAATCGACTACCTCCAATAATAACATAAATAAATTACAAACTGTGATTGGCTTCTTTATTGTGCATATTATAATTCATCGTATATTTGGGTAAATAAATAAATAAACAAATAAACAAATGAAGCAATTAATATTAATGATTAGTTTTCTTAGTATTTCACAGATCGCTTTCGCACAGCTACCCGTCATAGAGGTCGTTACGGATGTTGTTTGTAGGGAATTTCAAAATGCTAAGGTTCCTGTACAGGATATGATGGAAGAAGAGATTCAACAAATTTTTATCGAAAGTCGCCAAGATTATCTCACCGCTTGGGACAGTACGCAACGTGCATTTACGCAGCAAGTTTTATTACCTTTTAAGTATGATGAATATTTTGTTCGTCGTTTAGAAACTAAATGTCCATCGTTTCGTCCGGCAATGGATTATTTTGATAATTTCCTAAAAGGTAAAGTCGAAGAAAGAAAATTATACCTTAAAGCAAGAGCGTTTATTTATACGATTGAAGATGGTGCTTCGGATGAGACTTTAACGACTTTCTTAGATGTTCAAGCTCCGATTACAGGCACATTTTGGTCTATCGCACGAAACGAGGTTCAAACTCAAAAAGAAACTTCTACATTGAAATTCAGTCAGTTAGATAATTATACTTTCCGCTGTGAATATATTGATTATATCACGATAGAAAAGAATTTTCAGATTGATATTCTATTCACTGACAGTTCAAATGATTTAATTAATAATATCAGAATCACTACAAAATACGCTTTGGAACAAGGTTACGAGAGCATTGATATTAATTTTGATATCGATGAAGTTCCGATGGTAAACGATCAAAAAAAGTAGGTTTAAAGGTTTTATAGGTATAAAGGTTTATGGGTTGAACGTAACAAGAAAACGCAAAGCCTATACCTTTATACCTCTACCTTTTACACCTTTAAACCTTTAAAATCATGATTTACGACCAAATACAAGAAGCTATTCAGTACATTCAAGCTCAGACCAAATTTCAACCTAAATACGGTATTATTCTCGGTACAGGACTAAGCGATTTAATCGATGATATTGAGATAGAATGTGAAATTCCGTATCATCAAATTCCACACTTTCCAGTTTCTACCGTGGCCTCACACAAGGGAAAATTAGTTTTTGGAACATTGGATAATATTCCTGTTATCGCAATGGCGGGACGATTTCATTATTATGAAGGTTACACGATGAAACAGGTGACGTTTCCTGTTCGAGTAATGAAATTTCTAGGAATTCAACATTTATTAATTTCCAATGCTGCGGGAAGTATCAATGCCGATATTCATCAAGGTCATTTGGTTTTCATCAAAGATCATATCAATCTTCAACCTGAAAATCCGCTTCGAGGAGAAAATGACGAACGGCTTGGCGTTCGTTTTCCCGATATGCTCAAAACGTACGATAGGACGCTAAATGCGAAAGCGTTGGAAATTGCGAAAGCGAATGGAATTTCTGCACATGAAGGCGTTTATGTTGGCTTGCAAGGACCAAACTTAGAAACGCCGGCGGAATATGTTTATATGCACAGAATTGGAGGCGATGTTGTCGGAATGTCAACCGTTCCAGAAGTTTTGGTCGCTCGGCATAGTGATTTGCCAGTTTTTGTGGTTTCAGTGGTTTCGAATCAATCTTATCCGCCGGAAGTAATTAAGGAAACGACTTTAGAAGAAGTTGTGGCAGTCGTTCAAGCGGTTACACCAAAGGTTTGTTTGGTGGTTCGAGAATTATTAAAAACGTTAGCGTTAGGGGTTTGACGCTTTTTTCTATTTAATAATAAAGGACGCATAAGGATTTCTTATGCGTCCTTTATGAAATTTCTGCCCATAAGGAATCGGGATAGACGGTTCCTTGCGGTTAAACCAAATCAGGACGAAAATATTCCTGATTCTTAATTATTTGAAAGGTTTCC
>CAWVWD010000184.1:0-7877 GCA_963933585.1 uncultured Saprospiraceae bacterium | reverse complement strand
CAGAAGCAGCGGATAATATGGGAGAAATTAGTTATGCTTTTGGGGAAGCATTATGGCTGAATTCAGATGGCTTAAGAACACATAACTTTGACAAATATGACCTTGTAGAAGAAGAAGAAAAATACATTGGAAAAATATTTGATATTACTTGGACAGTTGTGGTTCAAGATACTTATGCTGGAGAAGGCTTAATGCATATTGTTCAAGGTCCAGTTCCTATTATTACAGATTTGAAATTGGTTGAATAAAATCATAGAAACTAAGTTTCTAAATATTCACCTATTTTTTTTGTGGCATGTCTGGATTAAAAATGCAGTAAAACACAGAAAGCAGATATTTCAAAATGTCTGCTTTCCAAAGTATTTCTAAACTTGAATTTTATCTAATTAAATATAAGTTCATGATTTTCGATATAATCTTCTGTGGTGACGCTCAAATAATGATTTAGCTGAATATCCCAATTTTTAGCATTCAATAAAAACTGTATTTTCTTTTCTGCTGCCACATAATCGTTAAATATAACTTCGACTAATTCGCCTTCTTCGCTGAATATTTCTATAAGAACTTTTTGTACTCTGTCGACTTCGACATTAAAACGAACTTGTTTAGTTTCGTCTTTTTGCAAAATATTTGACATTACAGTATAACTAGTAATCCCTTTTTCTTCATCAAACCCTTCCTCTATCGCTTTAAGTAATTCAATATTTTTTTCAATTTTTGGTGCCTTTTTCTGTGCAAACGTTACCGCTGAAAATAACATCAGAAAAGTGAAGGTTACCATTATCATTATGACGTAATTATTGCTTTTGGTTATCATGGTATTTTAATTTCATCCAAACCAATCCTTAATTGATAATTAATTTAGATTTATGAGTCATTTATAATTAAGACATGTAAATTTTGCATCAAAAAATTATTGAATCCGAAATGAAAAATTTAGATTCTATTGTTTTTACGCTTCTAGATAACTGATGTTTCATTTATATCTAAAAATGTAAAAAACAGGTAAGTATAGGTGTTTACTGACTATTCTTAATAATCATTTTAAAAGCACTTAGCCCTCTTTCCTGTAATTTGCATAAATCTTCTAATTCTAATTTTTGTACAATTTTCACAAAAGGCTTTCCATTTACATATCTCTTAAACTGTTCGAAAGTCATCTTTTTTATTTCACTATAACTCTCTGAATCCAAATGATGCTGCCACTCATCCGTTCCAATGGATAAATAACATTCATTTTCTTGGAATATAGAAAACTTTTCAAGCAATAAACTTTCATAACTTTTCAGCTGTTCGCCCGAAAAGTGCCAAATGAATAGGACATAATTTCCCCACCAAAACCAGGTTCGAAATACAAAAATGCCTCTTTTAGCAAAATTTCTTGGAAAGTCTGCCATTAGATATGGTAAATAGTGATAATGTTCCCCTTTTGATATTTTCCCGATTGTAACATCTGTTCCCTCCGGGTAATTAAAATCTAAATGGTCAGAGTCATTTTTTATAATTACAATCATCTTTCCCAAAACCTCATAAAACTGTTGTATAATTTTATGCTTTTGCCGAAAAAAATCTTGGTTACGCAGTATTTCAAATTCTTTTTTGCTAAACATATTTTTAGTTAAAAAACTCCTTGACGAGTGAAAAACGATTATTAGAAAAAGTATCATTTATAATGTTCCTAAGCACCAAAAAAATCAAATGATCATCATAAATCTGTGGCCCAAAGATAATTAATTCGTATCAAATGAATTCTAATATATTAATTGTTTTACTTTGTACAATAATTCAATAACTGATTGAGCCAAATAAGTATATACAACCACATTTTAGAAGGTAATTGGCCATCTATTCCTACTACTTAAAAACTTGATAATGAGGCAACAGACTACCGTAAATCTAAGTCAGCATTTTCAGCAATTCCGGAAAAACACCATCGGAGTTGACCAATTCTTTAAAACCCCTTTCGGCAAAAAACAAATGATTTATGTAGATTGGACAGCGAGCGGAAGACTATACCGACCGATTGAAGATGCATTGCTGAATCAATTCGCTCCATTCGTTGGAAATACACATACCGAAACGAATATTACGGGAACATCAATGACCGTTGCTTATCATACCGCAAAAGAAATTATTAAGAAACATGTGAATGCGAATGAAGAGGATATTTTAATAATGACCGGTTCTGGAATGACTGGTGCTGTGAATAAATTTCAGCGCCTTTTAGGTTTAAAAGACCCTTCTCGATTTGCAACCGCTAATGACCGACCAGTTATTTTTGTTTCCAATTTAGAACATCATTCTAATGATATTTCATGGCGGGAAACGATTGCAGATATTGAAACTATACGACTTTGCCCAGAAGGAAATATTGATACCAATCATTTGAAGGAGCTTTTGGTACAATATAAAAATCGTCCATATAAGATTGCCGCAATCACAGCTTGTTCTAATGTGACAGGAATTCAAACACCATATCCTAAAATAGCCAAACTGATGCACAAAAATGGTGGCTGGTGCTTTGTAGATTTCGCCTGTTCTGCTCCTTATGTAGAAATTGATATGCACCCAAAAAATAATCTAAAAGATTTAGACGCTGTTTATTTTTCGATGCATAAATTTCTTGGAGGTCCAGGAACACCCGGCGCCTTACTATTCAATAAGCGATTTTATCAAAATAAAATTCCTGATAATCCAGGTGGCGGAACAGTTCAGTGGGTGAATCCTTGGGGCGAGCAACAATATATTAATGCTTTAACTCCTAATGGAATCGAAGCGAGAGAAGACGGTGGAACGCCTCCTTTTCTACAAACTATAAAATCTGCATTATGCATCAAGTTGAAGGAAAAAATGAACTCCAAACTGATGATGCAACGGGATGAAGAATTATTGAAAATCATATTTAAGCAATTAGAAAATATTCCAAATTTACATATTTTGGCTCCTACAATAAAAAAACGTTTAGGTGTCGTTTCTTTTAATATTGATGGTTTACATTATAATTTAGGAGTAAAACTATTGAATGATTATTTCGGTATTCAAGTTCGAGGAGGATGTGCTTGTGCAGGGCCTTACGGACATTACTTATTAGATATTACAGAAAATCGCTCTAATAAAATATGGAAGCAAATTGATGTCGGAAATCTAAGTGTGAAACCTGGTTGGATTCGCTTGTCAATTCATCCTATTTTGACAAATGAAGAAGTAGAATATACGTTAGAATCTATCAAGGATTTGGCTAATAATTTCCTCACTTGGCAACATGATTATCAATATAATCCGATTACAAATGAATTCAAACATCGTTTGGTCGATGAGGATAAAGAACAACACGATAGGATAAATGAGTGGTTTGAAATATGAATTTGATACTTACTTTCACCTTTCATTAAAACGTAAACCAGAGTCGAAAAATACCTAAACTTATACAGATTATAAGTTATTAGCTTTGCCAATAATCTATAATCTGTCTCCTGAGTTATTAATAAAACATGCATAAATCTGCAAATGCTTATGCCGAATATTAGACATAAGCGTTGATAATACTTATTTATAACAAAAGTAAATATTTCAACTTTTTAAATTTCATATCCGCAAAACACAAATTAATACTTAAATTATTCCGTTCTGATACTAGACACTTTTTGAATATCGAAAATCTTATTTGAAATAATTCAATGGGCTCAATATTCAATCTTACCGTATAAGCATAAAAGTAAAACACTTTGGCATCAAGTATCAAAATCACGATAAGGCAACATTATTTTAGGATGATTTAGGGTGATTCTTTTGTAGAAAGGATAAAATTAACATATACTTAAACTCTATTTGAACAGAAACCCTAAAACTTCATCCTATCTTGCTTTTGTATTAATTTTACTATGCTAATAAATATATATAATATACATGAATCACTTTTCTAAATAAGATTTGATAATATACAAAACATTCTGATATTCAGTCTGTTCTCAACTTTAATAGACGGCATAGTGAATTAAAAAATATGATTAAAACATTATGAAAAACGAAAACGTAAAAATTCTAATAGTCGATGATGAACAAGATATTTTAGAATTCATCAAATACAATCTACTTAAAGAAGGTTATCAAATTACAACGGCCAGTAATGGAAGCGAAGGCTTAAAAGTCGCCAAAAAGCTTAAACCGGATTTGATAATCTTAGACATTATGATGCCGGGTTTAGATGGCGTAGAAGTTTGTAGAGAATTACGTTCTATGCCAGAGTTCAATGAAACGGTTATTGCATTTTTGACGGCACGAAACGAAGACTATTCACAAATTGCAGGCTTCGAAGTCGGTGGGGATGATTATATCACAAAGCCAATTCGACCACGAGTTTTGACAAGTAGAATTGGTGCTTTACTTAGACGATCAGGAAGTTTTAAAGATCCTGCTGAACAAGATCAGGTTATTAAGGTTGCTGATTTGACCATAGACAAAGAGAAAATATTGGTTTACCGAGAGGATGAATCTATTTCATTAGCAAAAAAAGAATTTGAATTGCTATGCCTTTTGGTTTCAAAACCTGGTAAAGTTTTTACCAGAGATGAGATTTTTAGTAAAATATGGGGAACAGATGTTATTGTCGGAAATAGAACAATCGATGTCCATATTAGAAAATTAAGAGAAAAAATAGGAGATGCATATATTCGGACCATTAAAGGAATCGGATACAAGTTTGAATTTTAAGAATCCGCTTATCTGAATCACTTTATTTATAGCTACACTTTATTTCCAAAAAGCCATTGCATTTATATTAAAATGCAGTGGCTTTTTTATAAATCATTTTTTAATAAATAAAAAGTCTCGTACAAATTGATTTTAAATAATCAACTTAAATAATTGGTTATCAATTGTTAAGCAATTAAAAAAATAGCTCAATTAATAGTACAATGCCGTATAAATGTACTTTTTTAGAGCATTTTTTAGTCTCATATTTGTATCATAATCAATAAGAAGGTATTTATTGAAATAATAAAATACTTATTTAAAAGTGAATAAGTTGAAAATATTTAATTAGCTGAAATTTCTAATGAAACGAAAACTAATTAGACAAAAGTTTATCAGGTAATGCAATTTTTGAATTAAGGTAAGAGTATGAAAGTAGCAAGGACGAGGGGTTATAAAGGTGAGGAAAAAACCCCAATAGTCCTTGCTAATCTTTAAAACACACATTCACAAGATAATTTATATTATAAATACTTTATGTATTTGTAAAGAATCCACATAAAAAAAGAAGGCTGTCTCAAAAGGGCAGCCTTCTTTTATTTATGTGGATTCTTAGGTATTAAGCATATATGCTGCTTTAATATCCAAAAATTCAAAAGGCGGCTATCTCATTGATTTGAGATAACCGCCTTTTATATTTAATTCAAATCAGCCTGACGGCCAACTAAAAATAGCTAATCTAACCTCCGATTAATTTGATGATGAATACCAAAATTACACTGATTAACAAACCAAAGAATACTTTTCCTAAATCTGCAAAAACCATCATTAGAGTTCCTTTCGTTAATGTCTTATCTAAGTTGATACGAATCCCGATTTCACGACCGGCCAATAAACCGATGAAAACCCATGTCGTACTCATTGGTAATTTTGCTTCAAATAAATCTAAGATATTATATTTAAAAATGTATAATATCACACCATAAATAAAGTCAATAAACGTTGCCGAACGAATATCCGCCGTATTTACTTTCTCTCTTACCACATCCTGTACTTTACCACCAGCAGAATAGAAGATATAACCTAATAAACCAACTAAAATAGCCAATGAGAAAATAAAGCCGCCAACAGAAAGATCAACTCCTGCTTTCAAGTAAACATAAATATTTGCTAAATCTTGTGTCAACCATTGAAACCAAAGGAAACCTGTTGTCAACCATTGTAAAATAATCCAAAATATTCTCCAGTTATCTTTAACAGGATTATCCATGAATTTTTTCTCCGTTAACTTAGTGATTAATATATAAATCACAATAGCTGAAGAAAAAGCGATGATATAACCCATAATAGATTTTTGAATCATTCCTCCCAACATAGCATCTGTATCAAATACAGAGGTAATCATACTGCTCAAATCTCCTGGTATCTTACTCAACGAAAATAAAGTCAATACCATAAATGTCGTACTAACAGGAATTCCGACACGAGTTATTAGTAATAATACTAGAGGTGGTAATACGTAATACCAACTAAATGTAATTGATTCTAAATCAAATTTATCTAAACGACCATAATCAATATCATTTTGCATGTAACCGTTTACTAAAGCGTAAACCATGATTGACGAAGCGAATCCCCATAAAACGTACCACTTAACTTTTTCTTCGTTCGATGTTAAAAATGTACCGAGCGTTTGGATAACGTCATTTCCTACTACTGAATAAGCAGCGAAGATGAAACCGACCCACATTACTATTAATGTCAAATCCATTGTAATTCTTTATTTAAAATTTTGTGGAATTAATTACCAATTCCGATATTTATGTGATGAATAAATTTATTTAAAATTGAAACTCCATTTGTAATCGATAGCGCAAAGCATTATCCAGTGCATCCGCTTCATTAATTAAAGAAACGTCACCTTGTATTTTCAAAGCATGACCAACTATATATTTTGAAACACCAAAGGTATATTCATCAATACCGACAAAACTAACATCCGTATCGGGTAATACACTTGTGTAACGAGCAGATAATTCGACATTATTATCAAACAAATAACCCGCTTGAATATTAAATCCTTTTCCAGTATAATAGCTTCGTCCTTTCGCATCCAATAACTCAAGCCGTAAATCCTCTTGTGCTCTGATTTCTTTGTCAGATACAATTTTATGTGCATATTCCCCCATTAGAGAAAATCCTTGATATTTGAACATCATATCTACAAAAATTGTCCGCAAATCATTATTCAAATAGTTTTCGCTTGTATCAATTAAAAAACGACCACTTTGCTTCTGACGAGAAGCACCTTGATTCAAACTATAAGACGCTGCCAAAGCTAATTTTGGTTTTTTTTCTCTCTTTAAATCAGCACCAACATAATCACCTTTACTAGTAAATTCGCCCATTGGCAACCATTCTAGACGACCAATATAATGATATCCACCAATATTCTTGGCCGTGATATTTCTACCTTCACCAAGTGACAAAGAAGCCATTGGTTTTAATATACTATTGCCAAGGTTGAATTTACCACGAAACTGTACACCCATTTCCCTATCAACATTAAAAACACTATTGACCAAACTACGATCAACCATTTGCAACTTTTGAGAGGATACGACACGTTCTCTATTTCCCGGTAATTTTGTTTGTCCTGCCCAAATTGTCCAATTTTGGTGCACTTTCCATTTTAAAACGGCATCCAAAACTATTTTTGGAGCTTCATTGGTTTCACCAAAGTCATATTTAGAACCTAAATCTCGATTTGATAAAGCCAACTCAATTTTATAATTCAATTTTGGAGACAGTGCCCAACCACTAAATTTCATTCTTGAACGTCTAATTAAAAACGAACTTTCCCAATCTTCGCCCGAAGCTAAAGACCGTTCAGAATTATACAAACTCTGAAAACGAATGTTAAATTTAAAATGCGCAGAAGAATCTGCTGCGGTCACTTGCAAACCTTTTCCAAATTTCAGACTAATATTTGGTTGGTTTTGTGCTGCAAGTATTAATATGAAAAAACAAAAAGTAGTTGTAATTAAAAATTTTAGTTTCATCTTCTGGTTAGTGAATAATAACTCACATTTTTTTGAATAAAATCAACGTGAATTGAATGAATAATCGAACCGATTTTCTAATAAGACACCCCTATTAAACTCTTTTCAGCACAAATATCCTTTCTA
>CAWVWD010000183.1:0-7879 GCA_963933585.1 uncultured Saprospiraceae bacterium | reverse complement strand
TTTTTGGATGAATTAATATCCTGAAAATAACTATCTCCCCAGCTCAAAAAAAAAGGAATATCAATTCAGAAGTCAAAACTTCTAAAATCAATATTCCTTTTGATAAAAAAATTGTGGAGTTGCCGAGATTCGAACTCGGGTCCAGATAAAGTGCCTGAGAGCCTTCTACACGTTTAGTCACTGATTTAATTTTCGAGTGTTAGAAAGGTTCCGTAACCGACCTATACTAACGCCTTATCCTCTGAAGTTTCTCCAAGTAGTCAAGACCAGCTACCCGAATAGTCTAAAATTAGTTGATGCACGTTATGCTGTTTATTAGACATCAAGCGTATTGTGCAAAAGCTTTATAGTAGAACTCTACTATGCAGCCATGGCATAGTTATTATTGCCATTTAAAAGGTTGTGATAGACTTTGGTAACGAGCTATACTATCATTGCCCGACGTGCTTACAAACCTGCTGCTTTCCTGTCGATACCATTCAACCCCAGCCTTCATTATAAATGATGAACTATTAAATTATTCATCGTTCACAATTTAAAATTACAAAATGACTTTTCGTTTTGTAAAGTGCAAAGATATAAACCTATTAGGACTTTCAAAGGTTCCGTGAAATTCATTTTTATTTTCATTATTTTATAATTCGTTGGAATTCATTGAAATTCATATCTTTTTTCCCAATTCAAAAAACAAATCGGCTATTACCATTATCCCACTGGAAATAACGGTAATATTAAAATCCCCCTTGAAGCGCACAGACTTTGGGACTCAAGCTGTAGCTTGATATTAATTAATCGTTTTCAATTCCAATATTAGAATAGAAGTTCATATAATCTATCTATGACCTTATATATAGTAATAATTCATAGTTCATAATTCATCTTTTGTAATTTGTAATTTCTATTTTATAATTTCTATTTTTGCAATATTATGAAACGAAGCAATATGATGAAAAAATTAGGGATTGTGGCGATGTTGCTGAGTTTAACTTGGAGTTGTAATCGAGCCGAATATGAATGTTCGGATTGTGTGGTACAATATGTAGCTTCAGATCCAAAACAATTGACACCTTTTAATGCCACAGACGAAACGGCAAATATTATCTTTCAACATATTTTTCAAACTTTATTCAGTTTTGATTACCAAACAAATAAAATCGTATCCGTTTTGGCAAAAGCCAAACCTTCGATTAAAAAGATTGAAAATAAAAAGATAGAAGCGACTTTTGAGATTCGGGAAAGTGCTGTTTGGGATGATGGTTCACCGATTACAGGCGATGATATTGCTTTTTCATTAAAGGTGGTAAAATGCCCTTTTACAGATAATCAACATCTGAAAACAGATTTTGATATTATTGAAAAAATAGTGGTGAGTAAGGAAAATCGAAAGCGGTTTTCTTTGATTTATTCGAATTCAACAATGCTTTTAGAAAGTGTTTTAACGAATTTATGGATTCTCCCAAAGCAGGTTTATGATAAGCAAGGCATTTTAGATGATTATGATGTCTATGAATTGACGTATAAATCAGAAGATGAATTGCAAGATGCGAATTTGAAAGCGTTCGGAGAATTATATAACAGCCCGAAATATCAAAAGGAGACGATTAATGGCTCAGGAGCGTATCGTTTGGTATCTTGGAGTAATAACGAACGAATCATTTTGGAATTAAAAGAAAGATGGTGGGGATTTGATTATCAAAATGAAAATCAATGGTTCGAGGCAAATCCAAAAGAATTGGTTTTTGAAATTTATGACAATCCTTACAGTGGTTATAAAGCATTAAAAAATAAAAAGGTGCAAGTGATGAACGACATGCCGGTCGCTACTTTTGCAAAAGATTGGTATCCTAAAGATTCTGAATATCAAGCGGATTATCACATTTTTACGGCTCCTACTTTTTCGTATGATTATATTGGTATCAATATGCGCTCACCGAAATTATCGGACACACTGGTTCGTCAAGCGTTGGCACATTTGATGGATATTGATAAACTGATAGCGGAAGCCTGTTATGGTTTTGCGGATAAAGTGACGAGTTTTACGCATCCTTCGTTGACGGACTTTACAAATCCCGATATACTACCTTACGAGTTTAATTTAATTTTTGCAGATTCTTTATTGGCGAAAGCCGGATGGTTAGATTTAGATTCAAACGGCGTACGAGAAAAAATTATGGTCCAGGATTCGTTGGAGGAAGTTGTGGAACTGAGTTTGACGATTAATTATAATACGGGAAATGACCGTAGAAAAATCGCTTGTCAATTATTACAGCAAGCAGCGAAAAAAGTTGGTGTCAAAATTGTAATCAAACCTTTGGAATTAGTAAATCTATTGGACAACTTGAGACAACACACCTTTGAATTATATATTGCCGGCTGGGTGGCTTCTCCAAAGTTATCTGACCCCAAAAATGTTTGGCATTCTGAATCGACAAATGGTGGTTCGAATTACGTTTATTTTGGAAATGAACAGAGCGACAAAATCGTGGAAAAGATAAATCGAGAGATGAATCCAGCAAAACGAGCAGACTTATATAAGCAGTTACAAATGTTAATTCATAAGGAAATCCCATATATTTTTCTAATTTCACAACATCAGAGAATTGCAGTGAGTAAACACTTCAAAAATGTTTATGGAAGTGGAATGAATCCCGGTTATTGGGCAGCGGGATTTGTTAATTAACGCTGAAATCTATAAGGTTTTAAAATCTTATAAGCTCGTCGACATAAATACCATTAATCAAATAAATCAAATAATTCAATAGAACCTAAATTATGCTATTTCGGTATATTTTGAAACGGATATTAATTTTTTTACCAACGCTATTTGCAATCTCGTTGGTGATTTTTCTATTAGATAAGTATGTGCCTGGTGATCCCGTTTTGCGTGGATTGCAAGATGAGGATTTAATTACCGAGAGGATTTACCTCGAACGTTGGGAAACTTTCAACCTTAATTATCCAATCTTTTATTTTTCCTTTACCGCCAAATCAATTCCAAATACTTTACATTTAATTCCGCACAAAGACCAGCGAAATACCTTAAAAACGCTGACGCAACAAAGTGGAAATTGGAAAACAACACAACATTATTTTCAGATGATTCATTTAATGGCGGAAGCTATTGAAACGCATACTGCAGATAGTAGCAATGCCAATAAATTGATTCATATTAATTTGGCAAATGCACGCTTATTCAACGAAACGGAAAAGAAAGAGGTTGAAAAATATCTATCGGAAATAAAAGAACCCATTATTTCTACGCTTTCGCTGAATGATTTAAAAACACCGTTTGAAAATTTAGAAAATGCTTATCAAAGTTTTCAAACTGAAAAAACACTTTGGAAAAATTACGTGCCTTCGATTCAATGGCACGGAATAGAAAATCAATATCAAATTTGGATTTTGGGAAATAAACCATTGATAAATCGAACGACAAGTATTTTCGAGGTTTCCAATAAAAAAGCAGAAACGACAGCCAAAAAACATACAATTGAAATTCCGAAAAGTGGTTATTATAAATTTCAACCGATATTTAATTTAGTTGAAAATAACGGCCGACAAACGGAAAAAGATTTGACAAGTAAAGTCCTTTTTGATATAGCCATAAAGGATAAATCGAGAAGTTACAAAACGAAGGATTTAGAAAAAGCAGAAAAGATTTTTTACGCAGAGAAAGGCGAACAAATACCTATTGAAGTTGGTGTGAAAGCATTGACGAAAAGTTATCAATTGAAATATGAATATTCACTGAAAGCGACGCATTTGGTGAATTATGATCCAAATAAACAGTCAAAAGGTTTTCTCCGTGGCGATTTTGGTAAAAATTTCCAATTGAAACCGGTGAGCGATATTATTAAAAATGGTATGTTTTGGACGGTTCTGATCAGTACATTATCTATTATTTTGACTTATATTATCTCTATTCCGATTGGCGTTTATTCCGCAAGAAAAAAGGGAAAACGAGCTGATAATATTCTTTCTACATGCTTATTCATGTTGTATTCTTTACCGAACTTTTGGGTTGCAACTTTATTAATTCTCCTTTTAGGAAATTATCTAGGTTGGTTCCCAGTCTTTGGTCTGGGCGATATTCCAGAAGGTGCTTCCGTATTACAAACGGCTTCTATTCGTGCTTATCACTTGGTTTTACCATTGTTCTGTTGGACTTATCCAAGTTTAGCATTTTTGGCAAGACAGATGAGGGGCGGAATGTTGAATACGTTAGGACAAGACTTTATTCGGACGGCGAGGGCAAAGGGTTTGGAGGAAAGAACGGTGATTTGGAAACATAGTTTTAGAAATTCTCTCTTGCCAATTATTACGCTTTTCGCCAATATTTTTCCAAGAATGGTTTCTGGTTCTATCGTCGTAGAAGTAATTTTCGGAATTCCAGGAATGGGCAAAACCCTTTTAGATGCGATTAATAATAATGATTTTCCAGTCGTTTTTACCATCGTTATGCTCACGGCATTATTAACCATGATTGGCTATTTAATTGCCGATATTTTATATTCAATTGTTGATCCTCGGATTAAATATAAATAATTAAATTATTCGATTGTTATCGCCTTCGGCTCGTTGTTTTATTGTTCAATTGTTGCTCGTAGTCACGATAAAGCAGTGGAATCACCAAGTTATCGAGGCCATCATTCAACCAGTCGAATAATCGAATAATCGAACAATGTAACATTCAAATAATGAAACAATCGAATCGCCGAGTTTTCGGGACAGACAATCAAACAATCAAAAAGAACAGTTATTGGACGAATGTTCGGAAGCAATATGCGAAGAACAAACGGGCTTTGTTTGCCGCTTATGTGGTCTTGTTTTTAAGTTTCATTGCTGTATTTGCAGATTTTTTAGCGAACGATAAGCCGATTCTGATGAAGTATCAAGATCATTGGTACACGCCAGTTTTTAAGGAATATGCGGTTGATTTGGGCGTCGGGAAATGGTCACCAGAGTTAGTGCGAGCAGATTGGAAAACATTGGAAACTGATTTTGTGATTTGGAGTTTAATTCGTTACGCGCCGACGAATCAAGATTATTCTGCTATTTATGACAAACCGTTTCGCAACAAAAAAAGCGGTAAAAGCACGCATTGGCTAGGAACAGACAAATTAGGTCGAGATGTCGCAGCTGGAATGATTCATGGAACCCGAATTGCGTTTTCGGTCGGCATTGTTTCGATGACCATTTCGTTTTTCATCGGTATCTTTTTAGGAACAATTGCCGGTTATTTTGGCGATGATCGATTCAAGGTTTCTCGGATTCGATTGATACTTAATTTATTATTTCTACCATTTGCATTTTTCTACGCTTTTATGGTTCGGTCGTACTTATTAGGCGATGCTTTTTCGGTTTCGATATTTTTATTTATACTTCAATTTTTATTGAGTTTACTAATATTTACAGCCGTTTTATTAATTCCCAATTTATTAACGATTCCATTAAAACGCTTCAAAATCTTAGGCCAAAAAATCAGTTTACCATTAGATATTTTATTGACACGCTTTATAGAAATCGTGGTTTCTGTGCCAGTTTTGGTTTTGATTTTAGTCATAATTGCTGTCGCAAAACCATCTATTTATAATGTGATGATCATTATCGGTTTTGTGAGTTGGACCGGAATTGCTCGATTTATTCGGGCAGAACTATTAAGAATCCGAAGGTTAGAATACATCGAAGCTGCGGACGCTTTAGGTTTTTCACACCTTCGCACGATGTTCAAACATGCCGTTCCGAATGCACTTTCGCCAGTTTTCATTTCCGTCGCTTTCGGTATTGCAGCCGCTATTTTGATAGAAGCTTTTCTGTCATTTTTAGGCATTGGCGTTCCTGCCGATACAATTACTTGGGGGAAATTATTGAACCTTAGCCGTAGTAATAGTTCTGCTTGGTGGCTAGCCGTCTTTCCAGGGTTTGCCATTTTTATCACCGTCACTGTTTTTAATCTGATCGGGGAAGGATTGACCGATGCTTTAGATCCGAAATTGAGGAAATAAACTTTTACTCCGTAAGTGCGACCTGCGTTTGTTCATCTTGAACCTTTTCATGATTTATTTTTGAGCTAAATGAAGAACGCTAAAAGCTTACCTACTCCAAATAAGAGCTCAATGTGCGTAACTATGAGTACAACTTGTAGAAAAACTTCCAGATATTCGACAGAAGGCCATATCTTATAGCCTAAAAATTTGAGGTTTCAATAATAAAACCTCAAATTTGAATTGTTAATAAATATAAAAGAAAAACTTAAAAATCAAAAAATTATGTTCGAACAGAATGGTGTAAAATATGGCGCAATCGCAGGATTAGGATTAATTATTACAACTTTATTATTATATATAGTGAGTGCAAAAGTGATGTTCAATTATACGTCACTTATCGGTTATATAATTTATATCGCCTCAATGGTGAAATCCGTTTCAGACGATAAAGCAGCGTCTGATGGTTATATTACCTTCCGAAATGCGTTTCAATCTTCTTTTATCGTTTTCGTGATTGCCTCTTTTTTGAACCTTATCTTTTGGTATATTTTAGTAAATATCATTGATCCAAGTTTGATTGATTTACAAATTGAAATTGCGATGGAAGCGATAGAAAAAATAGCAGACTTTGCAGGAATGAGTGAAGCAGACTTAGAGGAAGCGGCACTAGCCATAGAAGAATCAAGTAATCAATCCATTATGCAAATGCTTCAGGCTTACTTATTTGGCTTAGTTGCCGGTGCGATTCCAGCATTGATTATTGCAGCAGCGATGAAAAAAGCGAAACCTTTACATATTCAAGCACAAGAAGAAGAATTAAATGATGATGATCATTTAGTTGAGAAATAAATTCGAGTGTTTGATTTTATGGCGATTACAAAATCGCCTTTTCGTATGAGCCCTCTCTCAATCTTTCCCTTAAAAGCACCTCTGCTGTGCGAACGGGAAGTGTTGAAGGGAGGGTTCAATCGTTAAAGGATTTTCTTAAATTATTTCATTATTCTTTGTCAAAATGAGACAATGAGATAATGAAACAATGAAACAATCACTTTATCCGCTTATCCAAAACCTTTAAATACCCTTTTTTCTTCTTTTTATAATCCTTCGGTAAGGTTGAAAACTTTTTTGCTTTCACACGGGTCGCTGAGTCTTGCGGATGTTCATTCAGAAATTGTTGACAGACTTTTCCTTCCGATAAGCCCTTTTTCGTCATTTTAAAATTTTCATCCAATCGCCAAGGTTCCAATAACTTTGCTCGTTTATCTTTAGAAACATAAATTTGATATTTCCAATCCTTGATTAAGAAAAAGATATGTTCCAATTTCACATCGCCTTTCACGTTCATTTTTTGAAACCATTCTTTCAGCGTCACAGGCGTTTCGCACAAAGATGGATCCATCACCAAAGTATCCCCGGATTCCGATAATATAACCGGCGCAACATGATATTTCCAAGTCAAAAGCCCTTTTTTCCCAACCTTATTCGCATCGTGTATTTTCAATACTTTTGGATATTTATTATTAAAAATTCCACGAACAAAAATCCATGCTTTTCCGCACTGAATACCTTGCTGCGTAATTTCATAACTCATCGCATGTGCTCGATCTTCGCAATGATTATTCGCATATCCGAATTCTATATAATCTAAATTGGCCAAAGAATCAAAAAGGCTTTGAGCTTCAGTTTTAGAGACTTTTGTAAATGCAATTTCATCGGATAGCTCGGTCGAGTTATCCAAAAAGTAAATTTTAAATACGCAACATAAGACAGTGAAACTCCAGATAAATATTTTATACATTTCCTGTTAAATTAAACCTAACATATTTTCGAAAAATATTAGATTTTGTACACTATAATTCTAATTAAAGACGTACCAAACCGCTCCCATTACG
>CAWVWD010000182.1:0-7886 GCA_963933585.1 uncultured Saprospiraceae bacterium | reverse complement strand
GTCGGTTTGCATGCGTTCGATATTTATCAAGTTCCCTATAACGAAACTCGTTTTTTTGATGTCAATAAAGCTTACTCCAAAGCTTATTACTCACAAGCAATGGCTCAAACGGATTTGATTTTTATGGCAACTTATGCTAATAATTTCAAAAATGACCAAGCGAATATTTCTATGGATTATCGTAGAATCAGCGAAACTGGTTTATATGATAATCAGTTTGCGAGACATACGAATTTATCCGTTAATGGTTGGTTTCAAAATAAAAACAAGCGATATACTGGCCTTTGGGCATGGGTTCAGAATGTGAATGAACAACAGATAAATAACGGAGTCGCAGATACTTCTACACTTTTTAATACCGGTCAATTTAATGCTCGAACAGCGATTACCGTGAATACAGAAACGGCAAAAACAGTACTTCGTAGCAATCATTTAATTTATTCACAATACTTTAATCTATTACCGAATTCCAATAATTTGAAATTAAAACATCGGTCGGAATTTCAGAATTTTGAATATAAATTTTACGATATCTCACCCGATTCCGACTCTTCGATTTATGGTGTTTTTCAAACGAATAATGTCGGTTTGCGAAATTTCATTGAATATAATAAATGGGAAAATGAAGCGACGATTCATTTAGACTATAAAGGTTCATTAGATATTGGAGCCGTCCATTCTTTGTATTTTATCAATCAAGAACCCTTAGATACGACAATTAATAATCTATTTTTAATTGGTGATTGGGATTTAGCTTTAGGCGAAAAGCAAAATTATGGATTGAAGCTAAAAGGACATTTTGGATTATTGGATAATCGAGCAGATTATTTATTACAAGGAGATTTATTTTTTGGTTTTGGAAAGAAAGATATTAAATTCAAATTATCCGCTTCGAGTCGAGGTTATCAACCGACTTTACAGCAATATCAAGTTTACGTTTCGCAAGAAAAGATTTGGCAAAACGATTTTCAAAAAACAATAGAAAATAGAGTTTCTGGTCGCTATGATTGGACAGAGAATTTCTCACTTCAAGGTAATTATTTCTTGATTAGTAATTTGGTTTATGCAGATACTTTAGCCTTTCCGAAACAGTCGGATACGATTACCAATATTGGTCAATTAATGATGCGATTAAATTTGAATTTTGGTCAATTCCATATTGATAATTCCGTGGTTTTGCAACAAACAGATAATTCGATTTTACGTTTTCCGACTTTGGCAACAAAACACAGTGTATACTTTGAAGGAAACATTTTCAAGAAAGCACTATTCGGTCGAGTTGGTTTAGATTTACGTTTTAATTCCGCTTATTACTTCGATAATTTTCAACCTATTACTGGACAGTTTTACCAGCAAAATGATTGGGAAATGTCGATGTTACCAATTGTCGATGCATTTATTAGTTTCCAAGTAAAATCGTTTAGAGGTTTTGTAAAATTAGAAAATGTATATAATCTAATTGATGCAAATCAAGTCTACTTTTCTGCTCCAAATTATCCGATGCGAGATTGGACTTTCCGTTTCGGGGTGTCTTGGTATTTTGCGGATGGTTTGCAAGCACTGCAAAGTAATAATTCTAATTCCGGTTCTGGCGGAAGTAGAAGTGGAAAACCTCCTGGAGTTGGTGGGTTTTAAACAGAATTAAAATTTCACAAAAAGCCGAAATGATTCTAAAATCATTTCGGCTTTACGAATTAAATATATCCTTAATAATCTTTTCCTAAACCAATTTCTTACGCAATCTTGCCACCGGAATATTCAATTGTTCTCGATATTTCGCCACTGTTCTACGGGCAATATTATAACCTTTGTCACATAACGCGTTCTTCAATTTTTCATCAGAAAGCGGCTTACGTTTGTTTTCTGTTTCAATTAATTCCATCAAGATTTTCTTTACTTCCAGTGTCGAAACCTCCTCCCCAGAAGAAGTTTGCAATGATTCCGAAAAGAAATCTTTTAAGCGTTTTGTTCCGAATTCCGTTTGCACATATTTACTATTTGCAACCCTCGAAACCGTTGAAATATCCAAGCCAGTTACATCCGCAATATCTTTCAGAATCATTGGACGCAAGTCCTTTTGATCACCGGTCATGAAAAAATCTTCTTGAAACTGCATAATTGTGTACATCGTTCGCAGCATCGTTTGTTGTCGCTGACGAATTGCATCAATAAACCATTTTGCAGAATCAATTTTTTGTTTAATAAACATCACCGCTTCCTTATCTTTTTTAGAAGAGCGTTTACCTTTTGACCGTGTCGCCTTGTACGATTGCAACATATCCTTATACTGGTTATTCACTCGTAAATCTGGTGCATTTCGAGAATTCAAAGTCAATTCCAATTCCTCATCTCTATTTTGAATAATAAAATCAGGAACAATATAATACGTCATTCTGCTCGTACCCGTCGAATAGCCGCTTGCAGGTTTAGGATTTAACTTGACAATCTCTTCAATAATTGCCTTCAAACCCGTTTCATCAACACTCAATTGACGTTTTAATTTGTCGTAATGTTTTTTTGCAAATTTATCAAAATATCGATCAATTACCTTAATTGCTAAAAGCAAAACTTCCTCGTCTTCTGTGTCCTCTTCTAATCTTTTATCATCTAATTTTCGATGCAACTGAATCGATAATGATTCTTGCAAATTTTTTGCACAAATTCCTGCAGGTTCAAAGTTTTGAACGATACTAATAATAGCTATAATTTCAGTTTCCGTAGCCATAATATTGCGTGAAAACGCTAAATCATCAACTAACGCAATCGGTTCACGGCGCAAATAACCGTCATCATCAATACTACCAATAACTTGTTTAGCAATAACTTCTTCCCACTCATTTAACCCCAAAAGCCCCAATTGCGTTTCTAAATACTCATGGAAACTATTTTCCATTGCAATTGGAATCGTTTTTTCCTCATCGTCTGCCGAATAATTATTCGAATCTAATTTATAATTCGCAACATCATCCTCAATATAATCCTGAATATAATCGTCTAACTCTACGTCATCCTCTTTCTTCGTCGTTTCAAACTCCTCATAATCAATCTCATTCACCTCATTATCATACTTCTCCTCGTCAGCATCCGCTTCCTTAGCTTTCTCTGCTTTTTCCCTTTTAATCTTTTCCTCCGGAGTCTCACCATAAAACTCTTCATGGAACTCATCCTCAGAATGTTCTGCATCTTCCTCTAACTCTTCACCTTCATCCAAAGCAGGGTTTGCTTCTAACTCTTCCTTAATACGTTGCTCTAAGGTAGCAGTAGGGATCTGCAACAGTTTCATGAGCTGAATCTGCTGAGGTGATAACTTCTGTAGCTGTTTTTGACTAAGATTTTGATTTAAACCTGCCATAATTGTGGTTGATTGGTGCTAATTGGTGCTAATTGGTGTTTCTACTCTTGATTATAATTTTCCGTATATTAAATTTTTATAAAGTTAAAACTTAATCTCATTTGCAATATAGTATGTTTTTTGTTGGGAAAAAAGCCTAATTATCAAAAAATATACCGTTTTTAGTACTACAAGTTTTATTATCAATAGAACAATCTTTTCTGACTTTATAAATCATTATAGCTAAACAGCTTTAATACGTTGTCTATTATAAATATATATATTACCAATATAAATATGTATATTTTGAGACCTAAAACTGCATATACAAAATATTGAATTATCAATAATAAATCTTTTTATAATTTTTGTATACTTTACGGCATTCATAGTTTTAGATAAACATAATATGGTAAAAGGACAAGAATTTGGTTTTTCGAGGTTATTATTACTAATAGGAAGCGGATTTGGTATTTGGGCATTTTTTAAGCCTTTTTACCAAGTAGAAATTTTTTATGCTCGTCCGAGCGGATTTGATATTGGGACACAATTATTTCATTATTTCAATAGTCAAGATTTGTCAGGATTAACCAATGACTTATTAATACACGAATTCGCACAAAATCCAAGTTTCTATATTCCCGTTTTCATTCTACTATTCTTACCAATAATTTCAGTAATCGTTGCTATCGAATTATTCATCAGAAGCTTTTGGTTACGACTGAATATTACACATCGAGGATGGTTATTTATTGCTTTATCTTTCGTTGGAATTGCAGCAGGTTCGTGGCTTAGTCAGCAGCAAACAGATTTTGAATTCTACTTTTTTGAATCGGTAAGAAGTGGCTATTGGAATTTTTTAACAATGGTTATTTTTAGTCTATTTGCCAAGTTTACAGATTAAATTTTCATGATGAGAAACAGGCCTGATTTTTGAAAAATAAAAACTGTTTCTCATCATTTTTTTTATTAAATCTAATTAACGCAACTTTGTTGCATTAATTAGTATATTTGTATTATTATTTAACTAAAAGTAATATTCAATGAAACAAAATCAGATATTTACAGGTTTATTTTTTGCTGCAGTTTTATGTTTTGCAGGATGCGTAAAAGATGATCCTACCATTCCGAATCAAGAAGAAGTTATTACAACTTTGATTTATACGCTTACGCCTGATAATGGTGGGAATGCGGTTGTATTAAGTTTTCGAGATTTGGATGGTGACGGCGGAAATGCTCCGGTAATTACAACTGGCATTTTAACCACAAATACCACTTACACGGCATTACTCGAGCTTCAGAATGAGGCTGCAGAACCAACAGAAAGTATCACGGACGAAATCGAAGAAGAAGCGGAAGAACATCAATTCTTTTTCCAAACAACTCTTAATGATTTGGAAGTTATATATGATGATCAAGATGCAGACGGAAATCCGATTGGTTTGACGACGACCGTAACTACAGGAAGTTCAGATGCAGGAACGATAACAATTATCTTAAAACACGAACCAAATAAATCTGCGGCTGGCGTTATAAATGGAGATATCACAAATGCAGGTGGCGAAACAGATATCGAAGTAACTTTTGGAGTTGATGTACAGTAAACGAATCATTCTATTATTTTTATTATTTATTCCTGTAGTCGGATTCGCTCAAAAATGCACCGATTCTACAAATGGTGTCGTGAAAGATTCGGTTACAGGAGTCCCTTTATCATTCGTTACTGTTCAGATTCAAGAAATTGGTGTCGGAACAGTGACGGATGATAAAGGTATTTTTGCGTTTGATGGGTTGTGTAATGATTCGATTCATCTGGTTTTTAGTTTCATCGGTTATGAAACTAAAAACATCTTTTCAACTACAAAAAAGATTCCCTTTCTAGAAATTCACTTAAAAGAATACGTTTCTATTTTAGATGCTATCGTGGTAAAAAGTAAGCATCAAACAACAGCAACACAGGATTTTAAAACGCTCAATGAAACGCGAATTACTCAAAATTCGAATAAAAATCTTTCTAATTTATTATCAAACATCGTTGGTGTTGGGACACTAAAAAATGGTAGTGGAATTGCGAAACCGGTCGTTCATGGTTTGTACGGAAATCGAGTGTCAATCTTAAATAATGGCATCACACAAGCCGGACAACAATGGGGAAATGACCACAGCCCAGAGATTGATCCTTTGGTAGCAAACAAAATTACGGTGATTAAAGGAGTGGGTGCTTTGGAATATTTTGGGGCTAATTTGGGTAGTGTGATTTTGGTTGAACCGCAGAAGATTAAGAAAAATAAAAAAATAAATGGTCAAGCCGTTTATTTTTTTGAGTCCAACGGTTTTGGAAATGGCCTTAATTTACAATTGCAACAATATCGAAACGGTTTTGGATGGAAAGTGAACGGAACGGCAAAAAAGGTTGGTGACAAAAAAACAGGGACTTATTACTTAAATAATACGGGAAACGAAGAGTTGAACTTGGCCGTTCAGCTAGAAAAGAAGTTTTCAGAAAGATTTTATACCGAATTGTATTTCAGTACTTTTAATACGAATTTAGGTATTTTAAGAGGTTCGCATGTTGGAAATTTGACAGATTTAGAGTTCGCTTTTACACGTAAGATTCCCTTTTTTACAGAAGAAAAATTTTCCTATCAAATCGATGCTCCCAAACAAAAAGTCCAACATCATTTATTGAAAGTTCATACCAAATATTTTATTAATTCAAAAAAATGGGTGAATTTTACAATTGCTTCGCAGCTAAATAATCGTCAAGAATTCGATGTTCGACGAGGTGGACGAACCGAAACACCAGCTTTAAATTTACAACAATTTTCTCATTTTTTGGAAGGTAAGTTTCAACAAGAATTTACGAATAATTGGAGTATAAAAACCGGATTACAAGTCAATATTACCGATAATACAAATAATCCCGAAACGGGTATTTTGCCGTTGATTCCTGATTATTTGCTCTTTGAAAATAGTGCCTATTTATTATGGATTTATCATTCTAAAAAATGGGATTTTGAATTTGGAAATCGTTATAATAATGTCATTCAAAGTGTCGCTGCTATTTCTCAAACGCTTCCTCGAAAAATCGTTCGCTACTATAATGTTTTCCATAATTACAGTTCAACGGTGGGCTTGAATTATCATTTGACGGATAATTGGACAATGGTGTATAACTTAGGCTTTGTTACCCGAAACCCTGCGATTAATGAATTATACAGCAACGGGTTACATCAAGGAGTAAGCGGAATTGAAGTCGGAAACCCAAATTTAATATCAGAGAAAGCTATTAAAACGACGCTTTCCATGAATGGTCAACTCCAGCAAAAAATACGTTTTGAAAGCTTAATTTATTTTCAAAACATCCAAAATTATATACTTCTAATCCCTCAGAATGAAATCCGATTAACGATTCGAGGTGCTTTCCCCGTTTTTCAATATGAACAAACAAATGCTCAAATTTTTGGTGCAGATTTAGTCCTGAACTACGAAATAACGACACCTCTAAACCTTAAATTATCGTACAGTGTTATAAAAGGAACTGATATCAAAAATGATATTGGATTAATCAATATTCCTGCAAATCGGATAAATGCCGAAGTAACATACGCCATCCCAGAATGGAAGCAGTTTGAAAATATGACTTTTTCTTTGGCGAATCAATACGTTTTTCAACAGCAGAATATCTTACCAGAACAAGATTTTATTTTACCTCCGAATGCTTATAATTTATTAGATTTAGGCTTCGCAGCAGATTTAAATTTAAAAAAAAATAAGATTCACCTTTTTGCAAAAGCAGAAAATTTATTGAATACTTCTTATCGAGATTATTTAAATCGCCAACGATACTTTGCAGATGATACAGGAATTAATCTCGTTTTCGGTATTCAATTTAAATTTTAAAAAATGAAACGACGAAATACAAAATCAACCACCGAAGTACTTTCTATCTTTAATAATTCAATAACTGCATTAAGTCATGAAATGCTCCAAGAAAAACTAAATACCAAAATAGATAGAGTAACAATTTATCGCATTTTGAGCCGCTTCATAGAAGATGGCGTTATCCATGAAATTATTGCAGATGATGGCAAAAAATATTTTGCTTTGTGCGATAATTGTGAGGGAAATCATCACCATCATAATCATTTTCATTTCAGATGTTTGACTTGTGGCGATGTCGAGTGCCTAAAAGAAGAAGTGAATGTGAATTTGCCGCAAGGCTATAAAGCAGTTACTTTTAATGGATTAGTTTCCGGATATTGTCTGAATTGTAATTAAATTTAAAAAAAAATCTTTTTTTTATTCAAAGTCTTTCCTTTGGCACACATTTTTCTAATAATAAAAGTATAATAGTGAATGATTCATTTGGAAATTACCAAATGTCAACATATCAAAAAAACTGGGTTTTGTATTTTGTGTAAATGAAAAGGCGATAGCGTAAGTTATCGCTTTTCTCTTTTCAGATAGTCGATAACTCTATGACAACACATTGTTAGAAAATAGGTAATCAAAATGGTCGAACGTTTCAAAAACGTTCGACCATTTTGATTTT
>CAWVWD010000181.1:0-7911 GCA_963933585.1 uncultured Saprospiraceae bacterium | reverse complement strand
TAATTTATATTTAGAAACTGAACAGGATGTAACAATTTGGATATTTGATGCAATTGGTAGAATGGTTCAACAATATGAATTTTCAAATGTCGTTTCAGGAAGTCAAATTTTTGAATTACCCGTTGAAAATTTATCATCGGGAAATTATGTTATTCGTATCGAAAGTGAAGAACTTTCTAAAACGGAAAAGATAATGGTCGTGAAATAAGTTGGTAGCTTTTTTACTAAAATCGTGTCGGTTTTAAAAACCGACGCGATTTAATACACAAATATTCCTAATAAATCTTCCAGCCATAATGCACATAATAATGGTACACTTTCGGATTACTCAACGTACTAATCTCAATTTCATCTGCATTCCTTAAAACGTCCTTTCCGAAAATTGTATTTGATAAAAACTTTTTCGGTGTCAAATAAGTCGTTTCCGCATCAAATTCATCCAGCGTATAGAAATTTTCTGCGATTCGTTTTAAATTCAAATTATCTTCTTGTCGAGCAGCCAAATACCAGCCCCATTCATTGAAACTCGGCACATTATCATGAAAAGGCAAAACATTCAAACCAGCCGCTGTCATCGTTTTTCCAATACAAAGGAATGTACGATTCGCATGAACTGGACTACTTGCCTGAATACAAGTCAAACCACCTTCTTTCAATAATAAATTGATTCGGGTAAAGAAATATTTAGAATATAATTTCCCTAAAGATTCATTTCGAGGATCCGGAAAATCAATAAAAATCACATCGTATTTTTTACCTAATTGGGCGACTTTTTCAATGAACTTATAAGCATCTTGATGCAAAACACTAACTGTATCTGTGACATAAAATAAATCTTCTCCCAATTTGTCCTTTCTATTTAAGGGTAAATAAATCGGTTCTTTTTCCAATGAAATCGGTAATTCCGGATTGAAAATATTTACATTTTCATTCAAAAAAACGGAATCATTTAATTCCATTAAAATCGGGTTTTCGGTGGCTAATTTTACCACTGCAGGATCCAAATCCACCAAGGTCACACTATTTATATTATCGTATTTTTGAATTTCCCGAACGGCCATTCCATCACCACCACCTAAAACCAAAATATCCAAAGGCATTTTTGCCTTATTTGTCAATGCTCGGAATTTCATCGCGGGATGCACTAAGTTTTCATGATACCGATTTTCGTCTTTGCTACAAAACTGTAAACCACCATTCAAAAACATCATCACATCGCCGGTCTTAGCGTGTTTCGTCATCACGATTCGTTGGTAAGGCGTTGTTTCTTTATGAATGATTTTTCCGGTATATAATTGCTGTTCTGCCACATCTGCAAAATCGTCTGCATAAAACAAACCTCCTATGCCAACTAAAACTGCTAATCCAATATAAATCAAAGCCTTACGAGAAGATGCTCTTTCGTCGGAAACATTGCGAAGCAAGAAAAAATAAGTCAGCAAAGCAACGCTCAAGTTCAATAACGTCACCATAAAGGCCGCTTGGTAAATTTCTACTTTTCCGACCAAAAACTTGATCCAAATAAACGTACCAATCGCCGCTCCCAAAACATCCAAACTTATTGTCATGGAAATATTACTTCGGAAATTGACAAATTGCTTATTAATCGTTGCAATCAAAGGTTGTTCAAAACCGATTAGCAAACCAATTGTAAATGAAATTACGTAAAATATTAATTGGAAATGATTGAAAAAATAAGCGTAAGCACCCATAATTATCAATGGCGAATAACCGCCCAAAAATGATAAAATCAATTCTATGGTAATAAAACCTTGAAGGGTTTTCTCTTCTTTGACAAACTGAGCTAACCAAGCTCCAATTCCTGTTGCAAACAGCATCAAACCAATAACCAAAGGCCATTGCTGTGCAGGGTTTCCTAAAATATTTGAACTTAATTGTGCTAAGATATACTCATCTACGATACAACACAAACCACTGCAAATTAAGCTAAAAGAGGTCAGTACTAATCCTAATTTATTCATTCTTTTTTGTTAGTTGATTCGTTGATTCATTAATTAGTGAATCAAACAATAAAGTGAAACCGATAACCATCAAACTATCACTCGACTTTCACTCACAATTATTGCATTTTCTTCTTGATATTCATGCACCGTTTTAATCGTAATACCGTTTTCTTTTTCGTGAATAACTAAGATAGTCCTCGACGTTGGCAGTTCCTGTTGAGGTGTATTGAAATCGAACGCTAAGAAGATAAAAGGGGAGTTATATTCCTGTTCTGCTGCCCAAGTTGTAATCTTATCAGCAGTTTTATCGTAAGGTAATTTCTTACATTCAAATTGGTAATCAAACGATTTAGGTGTCAAATGAACGGTATCTTTTAAGGCTTCAATTGGCAAGTAACACAAAGGTTCTGAATCTTGATTTTCCAAAGTTTCACAAGCAAATAACTCGGTGAAAATTGGTCCATTATCTTGTCTGATTTGGACAAAATGACTGGTGCCTATGATTCCTGCATAAACGGTCAGACCCAGTTTAGGAATATAGCTTTTAGTTGATTTAAATATATTTAATTGTGAAAGATTTGCATTTCCAAGCATTACAGTCAGCTGCAAAATCTTGTATGAAACATCTTTGAATAATATCATTTTTTGTTTAAAGTTTTAAGATATTAAGGAACAAGGTGTTAAGGGACAAGAGAAGTGTATCGACGGAAACTTGCGACTTCCCCCCTAAAGCTTAACACCTTAACACCTCAACACCTTAATACCTTAATAATGAACAGGATCATCATAATATTCCTCATAATCCGTTTGGTGATTCGCTTTCATATTCTCCATTTCCTCTTCCAAACCTATAATTTCGTCCTGTTTCTTGATGAATTTTCTCAATTTTTTATTCTGCTTTTTCAAGACTTTCGCACCTTGAACGATAATCGTCTCCATAATCTCAGCAGCTGGATTTTCTTCATCACCTTGTGCTTCCCAAATCGGAGCAGAACCCAAAACCATATAAATTTCCTCCCAAAGTGTATCTAAAAATAGATTTTTTGCCCATTCGTGTTCTGTATCTTCTTTGGTCGGAATAAAGCGACCTTCTTCCATGAAAGAAAAGAAAATAGATTCTCTCGGATCAATACCTTTATAGACCAGGACAGGAACTCGATAATCAATCCAACAATCTTGACTCTTGTAACTTTGCCAAGCTGCTTTTCCATCTCCTTCTGCCAACAAAATATCCTTGATTTTGCTCATTGCAAATTCACCAGTCATCGGATCTACATGAGCAAAAACATCATAAAACGCCAAAAATTCTCGGTAGCGTTTTCTATGTTCTCCCACGATTTGATGAGCGTCTTCAGACAGTTCAAAAAACCACTCCACGTCATCTTTTTTCACAGGGACGCCTAAGACCTTTTTCCCTTCCGTAATTTTTTCAGTTTGAACAATCAATTTTCGCTTTTCTAATAAATCGACTGATTCCTGTACATATTTCAGATTACCACCCAAGAAATTCGGGAGCACAACCTTATCTTCTGTCATTAAATACAAAATATAAAGCGACTGATAATCTAATTTTTGTTCGTCCGTCAAGTCCCATTTTTTAGGTGTTGGCAAACCAACTTTATTTTCTTTCTTCATTATGAATGAATTGTGAATTATGAATTGTAAACGGTTAATTAATCGTTCACAATTTATAATTCACAGTTAAAATTTATTTTCCTCCACTTGAGCGTCCGCCAGAACGTCCACTTGAACTACTCCCTTTTGTACCCGTTGATTTTTTACCAAAACCAGAAGACGCATTTGATTTTGCTTGTGATTGAGCACTGAAAGAACGTTGTGAACTTGTTGGACTCGCTAATTTAGATTTCACACCTTTTGCTGCTGTTTTTTGTTTCGCTGCGGTTTGCTTTACATTATTCGGACGATCAGCACTAGGAGCAGTTCTCCCGGTATGATTTGCATTGCGATTCGACATCTTATTATTGTAAGCGGATGTACTTGAAGGTGATCGAGGCGGATAAGACGAACGATAGCCGCCAAATCCCCCACCAAAACGAGGTGACATCATCCAATACATCAAAAAGAAACTACTCATATTACTACTCTGATAATGGTGATTTTGACCGTACATTTGCTCATTTCCACTTACCGTCAAGCTACCTTTATCGCCTTCTTGCTCTACCACAACGGTGCAAATCGTTTGTTCCTCATCTCTATCCATTCCGTCGTAATCCATCACTTTTGTATATAGCTGAAAACCCTTGCTGTCCCCACCATCGAATGGTTCAACCAAAATTGTATCGACGACGCCGTTTTGATTTAAGTCCAAATTATTAATATCTTCTCTATTCACAAGATCAGACAAAAATTGAGCATCCCATTGTGCTTCATTCTCGCCTTCTTCTATTAATAAACGGTGAAATTGTTCTAAGTTAAAACCTTCTGATGAAGAAGGTGCATTATCAGCTACGCTAATATTTACGTTTACATTTGGCTCAGACTCAGGTGATGAACAGCCGATGAACCCTACTACAAGGATTGCCAATAGTGACAATGTTAAAGATTTAGTCATCATATTATTTTTATTAGTTATGAAATATTATTTATAAATTATCAGCTATAAATTATGATTATTCTATAATTAAATCCCATCAGTTTTGAAACCCAACATCATTTCTGACCGACAGTTTTAATTATATTGATTTGATTATATCTTTACTAAATAATGAAAATTCAATAAATATCTCATTTCTCAATAGCTTGCTTTTTTCTTAGTTTTTATGTTAAAAATGGGCATTTATCGGGATAAATAACCAATTCTAAAATGGAAAGTAAGAAAAAGCAGCAGTAAAAAGGGGATATTTATTTTATTTCC
Source organism: uncultured Saprospiraceae bacterium (assembly GCA_963933585.1). Classification (GTDB taxonomy): domain Bacteria; phylum Bacteroidota; class Bacteroidia; order Chitinophagales; family Saprospiraceae; genus CAWVWD01. The sequence goes on along the minus strand of CAWVWD010000181.1, from coordinate 3,072 downwards.
ACTCCTTGAAGGTTATTGTTACCGCAAAAATGCAGTTTTTCACCCTACCCTTAAAGGAACACAAAGTTAAAATCAAAACAAGGAATAACAAATTGCGTTCGAGGAATCGCAAGTTTTATTAGAGGAAAGTAATGGCTTTTAAGATTTTATGGCTTTTCGATACGAACAAAAAAGACCATTATTTCAACAAAAGTCAAAATAACGGCCTTCCTATTTTTATCCTTACAAATCAAAACGAAAAATAGTTTATAATTTATAATTCATTAATTTTTATCAATAGAACCCAAAACTCGTCCCATAAATTCATTCAAAGCTTTCCTTTGAGACATTCCATCTTTCACCATTTTACTCACTTCGATTGCTCCATACATATTGGAAAGCAATTCACCAATAACGTCCAATTCTTCATCTTTCAAAGAAGGAACTTCCGTTAAATGTTCTAAAGTTTCGATAGCTTCTAATACGAAATCCTCATCGTTCTGCTCAATAAACTCCGTCAAATTTTTAATTACTGGTAACTTCATTTACAAGATCTTTTAACAAATCGAATTTATTAGTTTGTGTTTGATTTACAAATTCACCTTTTTTGAAAGTCGCAAAAGTTGGTAAATTATCAACGTTTGCTAATTTTCTTGAATTTGGAAACTTCTCCGCATCAACGATTATGAAAGCAGCATCTTCGTTTTCACGAGCTAACTTTTTGAATTTTGGCTTCATAATACGACAATTGCCACACCAGCCTGCTGAATATTGGACGATAACCGTTTGTTCGCTTTTTACGATTTCGGCTAAGTTATCTTGATCTAATTCTTTTAACATCTTTATTTTTTTAAGGTATTAAGGTCTAATTTTGAGGGTATCTTTATAAAGTTAAACCCTGAAAATTAAACCCTGAAAACCTTGTACTTTCATATTAATTCAAAGAAAGGTATGCTGCAACACCTTTACTATCCGCAGTCATTGCTTCTTTTCCTTCTTCCCAGTTTGCAGGACAAACTTCTCCTTTTTCTTGAACGTGTGTATAAGCATCGATTAATCTCAAAAACTCATTCACGTTACGACCTAAAGGCATATGATTGATTCCTTCGTGGAAAACAGTTCCTTCTTCATCAATCAAATAAGTCGCACGATAAGTAACATTGTCACCATCTATTAACTCCATTCCTGTTTCCTCATCTACTCGATAATTAGAAATATCTAAGATTCCCAAAGCATTCGCCAAGTTACGGTTACTATCTGCAATGATATCATAAGTCACACCTTCGATTCCACCGTTATCTTTTGCAGTACTTAACCAAGCAAAATGAACTTCCGCCGTATCACAAGAAGCACCGATTACAACCGTATTCTTAGCTTCAAACTGCGCTAAAGCCGCTTGAAAAGCGTGTAATTCAGTTGGACAAACGAAAGTAAAATCTTTTGGATACCAAAAAAGTAATACTTTTTTTCCTTCGCTAATTGCTTTTTCTACTACATTAAGTTGAAACGTATCGCCCATTTCATTCATAGCATTTACTGCCAAACTTGGAAATTTTTTTCCTACTAAAGTCATTATAATTTATTTTAAATTCTTCTAAAAAAATATGTTCGAGTGATTGATATATTTAATGATTTCATATAGAATATCGAACCACTATTATTCTACCACCTAAACCGCTAATTTCCGTAAAGGTTAAAAGAAAAAATAATTTCACAAATGACCTAAATCGTATAAAAAATATTTGAAAAAATACGATTTGGTAAGAACCATTTTTGAGAAAACAAAATGAACGTTTTTCTATTTAATAGCTCATTTTAATTCAAAAATTCAATTCATTTTCGTTCATTGTTTTTTATGATGTTAACATAAGAAATATTGATACTTTGGTGTTTTTGAAAAATCGATTCCAATTGAATGACATTATCTAATCGGATAGCAGAAAATATTTTAGAATTCAATCAACTTAGTCAGCTTTTGGAATTCTCAATATTACATTAAATCATTGTTTGATTAGCAAAGGTCTAAAAGTGAAAAATCGAGCAGCCAAAACAGATATTGATTCTGACTATTTACCAATCTTAATTGAAATTGGTATAGGATAGAATGTTTAAGTTTTATCCTTAAGTTTGAAAAAGACATAAACTAAAATTACAGATTTATATCAAAAATGGATTGATTTAATTTTTACATATTCCAAATAATTATACTTTTGCAATTCAAAAAATAACTCAAAAAACAAACTGATGAGCAAATACATTTACGGAATCGATTTTGGTACAACTAATTCAGCCATTTCAATCATAGATACAACGACAAACGAGATTATAAAAACCTTCAATGAAAGCTCATTGATTTATTTTCCGCAACCGAAAGATAGACGTTCAGAATTGCACTATTTTGTAGGTAAAGAAGCCATCGAACAGTACGTATCGAATAATATGCACGGACGGTTCCTGAAATCTATCAAGCGCGTTTTGCCAAGAAGTGGCTTTAAAGAAACGAGGATTTTCGGTAAGAAATATACCGCGGAGGACTTAGTCAGTTTAATCTTAAAATACCTCAAAAAGAAAGCGGATAATTATATCAATTTCGAAGTCAAACGAGCCGTATTCGGTCGTCCCGTTGTCTTTGATGAAAACCCTGAAAAAGATAATTTAGCACAGCAAAGACTGCTCAAAGCAGCGAAGTTAGCAGGATTCGAGGACGTCGCTTTTCAGATGGAACCGATTGCGGCCGCTTTTACTTATGAGCGATTAATCCAAAACCCTCAAACCGTTCTTGTTGCTGATTTAGGAGGAGGAACTTCTGATTTCACCTTGATGAAATTAAATCCAAAAAAACTAAATCAAGTCGAACGAAAAAGTGATATAATCGGACAGGGAGGAATTTATATTGGGGGCGATAATTTTGATTCTGCGATTATGTGGAACAAAGGAACTTATCATTTTGGTCGAGGTCTGACGTATATGGACTTTGATACGGCCGTCGAACTTCCGAAGAGTTTATTTTTGAATATTTGCTCGTGGGAAAAGATGAACTTTTTTGATACTTTACGACTCAAAAATGCTCTAGATAAATTCTATTTTCTGACA
>CAWVWD010000180.1:0-7983 GCA_963933585.1 uncultured Saprospiraceae bacterium | reverse complement strand
TCTTTAAATGTATATTTGGAATGATCCATATCGATATTAATTGTAAAATCAATATCGGTTTTCACTTCATTCAAATATGCAACACCGCCCGAACTTGCGGTGAATTTATCAGCGGTCGTTTTCGTTTCTAAATCATAAATCGCTTCCGTGAAATCGCCTTTTCCACGATGATTTAAGTTTATAATTTCGACCCAAACATCAGAAACTGCATCGTCATAAATTATATTTCCGTTCGTAATGCGGTATTCGTCCAAGCTTAAAGCGAATTTTGTCGGCTCAACTGCCATCGTATCTAATTCCTCAGTAGGAATCGTAATGTCATAGTTCGCTTTTCCATTTTTCAAAACCTTGACATAAAGTGTCGGTTCATCCAATGAAATGCGTTCGATTTTCATTAATTCGCCATTGATAATTGACATAATATCTAAGCGAGTTTCAAAAGATTTGATGTCCGCTAATCTGACGCCTTTGAATTCTTCAATTCCATCCACTTTTAGATCTTCCAAACAAAGTGTAATATCTGGAAAACTTCGCAACATAGAAATGCCTACATCGCCAAAATCTATTTCAGCACGCACATTTTCATTAATAACTTTTTTGACTTCTTCCATGATTCTATCTTGGAAAAAGTAAGGAATCGCAACGGCTGCCAAAACGATTAGAAACATAAATATTCCTAAACCTTTCAGTGCCTTCTTGATAATTTTTTTCGTTTTTGATTGTGTTTTTTCTGCCATGATTTTAATTATTGATCATTAATAATTTGCTTGTCCCGATAACTCGGAGATGATTATCCATCATCAATTCATTAATATTCTTTGGTGTTTTATTTTAATCAACTTTATCTACCGGTGCAAGTATTGACGTTTAAACGTTTCTGTGAATTTATTGTAACTTAAAATTATCTTAAAAGATTAAGAATATGGTACTTGGTTGATTCAACATTTTTTTTGAGTTTAAAACTGAGGTATTGTAAAAATAATTTGAACACATTTTACTGAAAAATGCAAAAACACCTTCAATTTCTCAAAATTAACTTATTCTATTATCTTTGTTCGCAATTTTAATGAAAATATTGATTTTTGCATTTTGCAAAAGCTCAAAAGTCATAATTTGGAATTCGTATGATGCAGCCAGAAAGAGTAGCACGGTTTAAAGAAGTAATCAAATGTCGCCAACCAAATTTAACGGTTGTCTTGGAAAATGTTCATGATCCACATAATATTAGTGCAGTCTTGCGGACATGTGATTCTGTTGGTATTACGGACGTTTATGTTCTCTATACGAAAGTTCATAAAAATAGGTTGGAACTTGGAAAACGCAGTTCTTCAGGAGCGAGAAAATGGATAAATGTTCATTTATATAATGATGTAGATGATTGTATGAAAGCTGTAAAAGCGAAATATGACAAAATATATGCCACGCATTTGAGTGAGGATGCCGTTGGTTTATACGATTTGGATTTGACGGAATCGGTCGCTCTATTGTTTGGAAATGAACATTCGGGCGTGAGTGAGGAAGCTTTGAAATATTGTGATGGAAACTTTTTGATTCCTCAATTTGGAATGGTCAAATCATTGAATATTTCGGTCGCTTGTGCAGTTTCATTGTACGAAGGTCTTCGCCAAAGAAAGGAAAAAGGTTTTTATGATGACAGTCCTGTTTTGAATGAAGCGGAACAGGAAGCGATGCTCGGGGAATATCAAAATCGACATGAACGCTGGATTGATTTTGTAGATAAATATATTGAAGCGAAATAAAGTTTTCCGTCATTGCGGACTTATTCCGCAATCTACTTTAGGCAACGGGACTCAAGTTAATAAAGTTGATTTCCCTTGCGGCCACAAGATTGCGGAACGAGTCCGCAATGACGGATCTTTATAACTTCAAACCGTTCCCCATTATTTCTCCTTTTTCATTTTTAAACTATAAACGTGTGGTAGTGGATGCTTCGTTAATTTGTAAACGTAAACATCTTCTGCTTTCTGTTCTAAGTTTGGAAAACAATTATAAGGTGAATATGGAAATTCATCGAAAGCCTCGAGTATCAAACCTTGCTGTATCAATAAATTAGTGACTTTTGAAATTGGATGAAACCAAAAATATTCTGTTCCGCTAATCGGAGCCTCACTATCTGCATAAGTGCCTTCAATAACTTCAAAACTCGGTTCCTCATTATAGAAATACGGAAAACCGATTTTTCCACTTTCCCAATCGAACATATTTAAAATTGGATGAAAATCAGCGATAAAGAAAATTCCACCTGGTTTTAAATGGTTCTGTATAATCTCCGCCCATTTTTCCAAATCTCCAAGCCAACAAATCGAACCATAAGACGTGAAAATAATATCATATTGTTGATTTAATTTTCCATCTAATTCTAAAATATTAGATTCAACGAAATTCGCATTTAAACCCAATTCATTATTTAATTCTCTCGCCAATTGAATTGCTTTTGGTGAAATATCAACGCCAGTGACTTCTGCTCCCATTCTTGCCCAAGACAAAGTATCCTGTCCAAAATGACATTGCAGATGCAGTAATGATTTTCCCGAAACGTCGCCAAGACCTTTCAATTCAATTTCCTTTAGTGAATTCCACCCTTTTTTGAAATCGTCTAAACGATAAAAATCAGATTTTTCATGATAACTAACTTTTTCATCCCAAAAAGCCTTATTCGATTGGTAATAATTTTTCATGTTTTAATATGGTTTTAATGATTATTTCTACGCTAACTCCAAAGTTGAAAAATTAATTCAGAATCCGTATATTTTTTTTACAGAAAAAATCAATTTATTGGACTCAATAATCTTACTTTTGTTATTCAAAATAAAAGGTCTTTAGGTTAAAAGGTCTTTAGGTATAAAGATTAAATTATAAATTTGAAAAAAAATTAAAATTATGGATGATAATAAACAGAACCAGTTAAATATTGAGTTACCAGAAGAAGTAGCAGAAGGAACTTATGCGAATTTGGCTGTAATTTCTCACTCTCCAACGGAGTTTGTCATAGATTTTATTAGAATGATGCCGAACGTACCCAAAGCAAAGGTAAAATCTCGTATCATTTTAACGCCACATCACGCAAAGCGTCTGTTGAAAGCGTTAGAAGAAAATGTGAGTAAATACGAAGCTCAACATGGCCCGATTTCTGAAAATAGTACGCCGCCTTTTCCGATGAATTTCAATACACCAACGGCACAGGCGTAAATTTGGTTAACTAGTTGATTCGTTAATCGGTGATTTTATGGTGTGAGCTTTGCCCGTTCGCACAACGGGCGGGTCGAGATATTTCATTTGAAAATTAACTGATTGATTCGAGTAATCGGAATAAGCTAATTGACCAATAATCAATTTATCAATTACAAATTAACTAATCAACCAATCAATGGGAAAAGTATTAATCATTGGTGCTGGAGGAGTTGGACGAGTCACTGTGATCAAATGTGCTCAACATCCAGACGTGTTTTCTGAAATTTTATTAGCAAGTCGTACTGTTTCTAAATGTGAAGATATTGCAGCAGATGCAAAAGCAAGAACTGGTCATCAGAACATTACAACGGCTGCAATTGATGCGGAAGATATTCCTGCATTATCAGCTCTAATTCGTGAATTCCAACCAAAATTGGTCGTGAATGTAGCGTTGCCATATCAAGATTTAACGATCATGGAAGCATGCTTGGCAACTGGCGTTCATTATATGGATACGGCGAATTATGAACCGAAAGACGAAGCAAAATACCAATATAGTTGGCAATGGGCTTATCAGGAGAGATTCAAAGAAGCTGGAATTTTAGCCGTTTTGGGTTGTGGTTTTGATCCCGGTGTGACGAGTATTTATACGGCTTACGCTGCCAAGCATCATTTTGATGAAATGCACTATTTGGATATCGTGGATTGTAACGGTGGTGACCATGGAAAAGCTTTTGCGACGAATTTTAATCCTGAAATTAATATCAGGGAAATTACGCAAAAAGGAAAATATTGGGAAAATGGAGAATGGATTGAAACGGAGCCACACGAAATTAAAAAGGTATTAAATTATCCAAATATCGGTGGAAAAGATTCTTATCTGATTTACCATGAGGAATTGGAATCTCTAGTTAAGAATTTTCCAACTTTAAAACGTGCAAGATTTTGGATGACTTTTGGTCAAGAATATTTGACACATTTGCGGGTGATTCAAAATATCGGAATGGCGGGTATTGTTCCTGTGATGTATCAAGGTATGGAAATCGTTCCGTTGAATTTCTTGAAAGCGGTGTTACCAGATCCAGGTGATTTAGGAGAAAACTATACGGGTGAAACGTCTATCGGCTGTCGAATTCGAGGAATCAAAGATGGCGAAGAAAAAACGTATTACGTTTATAACAATTGTAGTCATCAAGCAGCTTATGATGAAACTGGTGCGCAAGGTGTTTCTTACACCACTGGCGTTCCTGCGATGATAGGTGCAATGATGGTGATGACCGATGTTTGGACTGGAAAAGGTGTTTTCAATGTAGAGGAATTCAATCCGGACCCGTTCATGGAAAAATTAAATGAATATGGTTTGCCTTGGCATGAAGAGGTGAATGGCGATATTGAATTATAATATTTTAATTCTGAAAATAATAAAAGGGTCGGCTGCTTTCGAGTATTCGACCCTTTATTATTTTTCCGCAGCGGCTGCTTTAGCTGCCGTTTATTTTATACAATGTGGCAGATAAAGCAGCTACGACGGAGAAATTATCACCAATTTCCAAAACACAATTCCTCCAAATTTGTTAAAATTAAAGGTTGAAATAAAAATCTAAAAAAATGAAAGCACTCTTAATAATTATAGGAATTTTAGCACTACTTTTTATCGTCAGTCAAGTATTTTTTATAAAAAGTCAGAGAGATATTGAAATGTATCCTTTCAAAACCGTTAAAATGTATGATGAATTTGAAATTCGGAGCTATGAAGCGACTTTATTTACTTCCGTAAAATTACCGATGAACGAATATAAAGCGGCTTCGAGTAAAGGATTTTCAATTTTAGCTGGGTATATTTTTGGTGGAAATGAAACGAATGAAAAAATAGCAATGACTTCGCCAGTCGCTATGTCGTTAGAAGATTCAATGACTATGATGTTTATGGTGCCAAGAGATTTAAAAAAAGAAAATTTACCCAAACCGAACACTTCGCAAATTGAATTTCGGGAAGAACCCGCAAAAACAGTTGCGGCCATAAGTTTCAAAGGTTGGGCAGATTCTGAAAAAATTGAAGTCTATAAAAAGAAATTAATCGCAGCTTTAGATGCGGAAGGTATTCTGTATTCTAATCGATTTTATTTTTTAGGTTACAATGCACCTTATGAAATGTTTAATCGAAAAAATGAGGTTATTGTAGAGTTAGAAAATGCAGATTTATAAAGTGTACGGGTGATTTTATAAAACAGTGTCGGTTTTTAAAATCGACACCGTTTCTAGATTATGACGATAAATATTTACACCTAAAGGTCTACATATTCGTCATACTCCAAAGTACCTTCAACGCCTTATCTTTATCTTTTATATCCACAAAAATATGGTCGTGATAATATCCTGCAACGACATTGCAACTGATATTATGTTTCCCTAATTCCGAAGCAAAAGCAGCTGTCAAACCTACGGCTTCCAAAGAAGAATGAATATTCAAAGTAATCCAAGCCGCCACAAATTCAAAGACTAAACCAAGTTGTTCTGCATTTTCCTTAGATACAACGACCGTTACACCTTCTCGCTCTTTTATTTCGCAAATAGTTATCGTTCTCGGAATCAATTCAATATTGGATACACTTGCAAAAACGTATTCCCCATCATTAAGAATCGGCTCCATATTCGCTATTAATTTGCTTAAATCAGTTACGCCATTTTTATCCTTCACTTGCTTTATTTTGGAATTACTCTTTAATCAATCTTATTTTTAATACGCCAAAACAATCTTTTCTGTCTCCGTTTTTCCATCATTGAAATATTGAATAAAGTAAATACCGGACGGAAATATTGTTAAATCAATTTCATTTTTCCCCGTTTGTAAATTTAAATGTCGTTGGATAATTTTTCCGCTTAAATCGGTAATGAAAAGTTCTTCAATATCTGCGGAGACTTCAATCGTTAATTGTCCTGTTGTTGGATTTGGATAGTAATTAACGGACAAAGTCGGTATGGTTTTTTCCATCTCTGTTTCCGTAGTTATCATAGCAATTTCAGCAATTTCTTCCTTAATAATTTTTTTGTTTTCTTTCGCTTCACAACTTGGTGTTTGTGTATACTGTTTGAATAATCGAACCAACAAATCATTCAAAAGCTCTACATCATAACTATCCGTCGTTGGTTCAATATGAGGATTTCCAATACCGCTATCATCCGTCAAAAAAGTATATGTTCCATTCGTACTTAATGCCAAACAACGCATCAAATATTCTGTGCTTTTATCAATTCCACTTGCTGCAATTGGAATAATCCGAATGCCTTTTTCGGACGCTTTTAAGGTCAACTCTTTTAATTTTTTCAATACGTCTTCGTCATCATGTGGCGGAGCATCCAAAACTAAAAATAGCAGACGAGTTTTCGCTTTGTCACTCCAAGTCATTTGATTAATCGCCACCTCCAAAGCTGATTCAACCGCTTCCGGTCTATCGCCGCCGCCACCGGAATTTTGATTTTCAATAAAATCTAGTGTCTTATTAATTTTATCGGAGAAATCAGATTGTTGAGTCAAATAAACATCGCCTTTATCTCTGTAAAAAACACTTCCTAAATTAATGATTGCGTCTTCGTCAATAGCCTGCATTTGCCCAATAATATCCGTCAGTTCTGATTTTAAATAATTGATTTCATCTGCCATCGAGAAGGTTGCATCTACGACAAACATGACATCAACTTCATTTAGAATGTCGCATTTTGTTTTTATTCCAATCATATTAATACCCTCCTGGAAAGTTTCTAAAACGACTACATTATATGTTTCCCCATTATAAATCACAAGGGCGGATAATTCATTCAAGTTATCTTTTTCATCAAAGACATTCGCCCAAAGTTCGGCCTTTCCAGTATTATCCGTTCTACTTTTCCAAATAATTTCTTTTCCATTTAATAATTGAACTTCCTCATCAATAATAGGAATTCCCTCCTGAGTCATGACCTGAACGGTGTAGCGATTTTTTAAATTCATTTTCCAAGTGAATTGATATTCCTTTAATTCATTTTTAGTAATATCTTGCCACATTTTCCATTTACCAAAATCATTCACCTCTCCGGCGGTGAGTAAACCAGCTTCGGATTTTAGAATTATTTCTGATTTTTTCGAATTAGAATTATAATAAGAATGAGCAATTGTATAATCAGATTTTAGCATTACGCCTGATTTTTTAGTATTAGAATGAGAAGTCGCATAATCATATCGATATTTCATTTTATCTCCGGTGACTGCAACTTCCTCAAGCATTGGGCCGTCTTCTTTTAATATAAAATTAACGACCATATTTTCTTTTGTAAGAATCCGTCGTTCAATTTTTTTATAACCGATATGTGTCACTTCCAAAGTGATAGAATCTTCACAAAAGGTTTTAAAAGAGAAAATACCATCAATATCAGTACTTGCTTCCACGTCTACAAATTGAATCAGAATGGTTGCACCAATAATGGCTTCTTTTTTTTCATTTGTAACTTTTCCTTTGATAAGACACTGAGCATTAGATTGAAATATTGAAATCACAAATAAGATAACTGTAAGCGTCATTAACTTTTTCATAATGAGTTGATTTTGATTAAATTGTATTTTTGTAAGATAGGATACTTTCGTGTTTTCAAAAATAGGACTTTTTGATTTATAAAGCAAAAAAAAACGCTATCACGGAAAGTGATAGCGTTTTTGTTATTCATAAGTTTTGATGATCAAGCGGAGAGCTTAGTGTTACGGATTACATTTCAACCCAAACAGCCCCTTTATTACTTGACTCGACCACTTTGTTAATA
>CAWVWD010000179.1:0-7987 GCA_963933585.1 uncultured Saprospiraceae bacterium | reverse complement strand
CCTATAATTATTTTTGACAGACTACTTATGAAATATTAAATGTATAAAATACCGAAGGTACTTATAAATCAAAAAAAATCTGCGGAATCAGCGAAGTCTACCTGCTATGGAAAGGGGTAGGTCTGCGGAAAACTATTTTATTATGACTTCGAAAATAATCGTTTGAATCCAACTCGAAATAGAACCAATAAGACGATAAATAAACCGAATAAATGCCAAATTGAACCAATGAAAACTGTCCAAATTCTCATTCTTGACAATAAGAAAATGACTATTGAAGCGGTGATTATCATAAAAAATAAACCTGAAATCTTGTCAAAACCTGGAATTCGTTTTAATGATAGTTTTCGACTTAATATAAATAAGGTTACAAACATCGAAATTATCGGTAGGAAATAAATAACCCAGTTGACTTGTAAAAGACTTGTATTTTCAAAAAACATCGTGTAAGCAACTAATAATGTCGCAAAAATTCCTGGAACGGCTACGGCGTAAATTATTCCTGAATAGATGAAATTCCACGGAGATTTATAACTGTCTTCGCCAGTTATCCAAATCATTACAAAAGCTAATATTGGTAAACCAATGAAGAAAATTAATAGGAATGTCGGATTGTTACCGATAGAATCGAATAATTGTTGTAAAGTCATTTTTAGCAAAATTGATTATTAATAGTAGTAACGGCGATTTTAGTCGCTGATTTTTTAGATGGCAAATATGATGTAATTTGTCATGAAAAATTGGAAAGAATATATTATTTAAGTGATTTATGTTTTCCGTAGCGGTTGCTTCCGCTGCCGAAAAACCATTAAATTACGGCAGCGGAAGTTGCCGATATATAAATCATAGATTCAAAATAAGTCCATCGTATGCTAAAGTAATATTTTTTGGTAATGTTTTAATCACATCGGCATGCTTTCCCAGACGGTGACTCATGTGTGTAAAATAGCATTGTTCTGGTTGAATCTTCTGAGAAAGTGTAATAGCCTCGTCAATCGTTAGGTGAGAAATATGTTCTTGTCGTTGCAAAGCGCCTAAAACTAAAATTTTCGTTCCTTTCACCTTTTCTAATTCTTCGTCAGAAATCGTTTTGATATCTGTTAAATACGTAAAATCTCCGAATCGAAACCCCAAAACAGATAACTTATAATGCATGACTTCTATCGGAATGATATGTTGTCCGGCAACCTCAAACGGGTTTGATTTATGAATTGGCAACAGCTTAATACGAGGGATTCCGGGATAAGGATTTGTGGAAAAAATATAAGCAAACCGTTCTTTCAAATTCTTAATCACTCGCTCTAAAGCATAAACAGGCATATCTTTTCGCTGTAAAAAATTAATTGGTCGCACATCGTCTAGACCAACCATATGATCATTATGCTCATGCGTTATCAAAATCGCCTCTATATCCTCAACACCCTCTCGCAACATCTGATACCGAAAATCTGGTCCAATATCTATCACAATATTTCGGCCGTCATCTAAAGTTATCATAATTGCACAACGCAATCTTTTGTCTCGTTTATCGGTGGACAAACACGCTTCGCATTTACAACCAATAATTGGAACTCCTTGAGATGTTCCTGTTCCTAAAAAAGTAATTTTCATTTTAAATATATTGTTCAACTCGCCTGCTACTATCGGCGAGCAGGTTGTAGCATTATTTTTATCGTTCAGCGATTAATAATAAAACCATATAATTTATTTTTTCTGCGCCACATATTGAGGCAAGACTTCAATAGTAAATTTTTGAGATTTATCGGATAATAAGATTTCGTTTATTTCTATATTATCTAAAATATCAGTTAAGCAATTTATTTTCGCTTCTGTATCAAAAAACTTATTAACGACAATCACTTTTTGACTTTTAACAATACAATACCCGGACTGAAAACTTCCCTTTTCGTATCTAATTGTATATTCTAATTCCTCGAAAATCGCTTCAAATTTCTTTAAAGTATAATTCGTATATTTTAACATTAGATTGAATTATCAATTTGAAAATTATTTATATTAGGGTACTTATAATGTTCGCAAAGATATGAAATTCATAGTTTGATTCTTATCACTTTCGGTTCAATGTTCGATTGTTTCATTGTTAATCGTATGATGATAAAATACGATGAAGCAACCAAACCATGAAATCAATTATTCTAAGTTCAGATTATAAATTTCAACAGCATTCTTTAAGTTTCTAACAGAAAGACGGTGCAAAACATAACCGGTAACGGTACCAATAAGTAAGGACGATAATCCTATAATTTCTTTTGTTCTCATCGCTTCTTGCGAATTCGAAAATGTTAAACTTTGTCAAATGAAAAATATCGTCGAAATCTTATCAACACTTAGTTTGAATTATTTGTTGTGGCAGGTTTCAGTGGATTGGTTTTAATATTTGTAATCAGATTACTGGATACAAAAAAAGTGAGTGACGAAATAATTCATCACTCACTTTCTTAATTTTCAGTTTTCAATAATCTCTAAAATCTTGGACAGATTATAGAACGTTGGAAACCTTTACAAACTGTATATATTAAGGAAACTTCAAATCCACCGTTTCCGTTTGAGGCAACGTTTAAGTCTGAAATATTAACATCGTAACTGAAACCCATTGCAATATTATTATAATCGAAACGGGTAGAAATTATAAATGCATCAGAGATAGAACCTGTTTCGAAGTCACGAGAAGTACGTAACCAAGCTCCGATTTGGAATGCTTGATATTCGTCTCGACGTTTTCCTAATAAGAATTTCACATTTGTTCCTCCATTTACTTGGAAAGAAGGTCCTTGACTCAAAACAACAATACCGGGAACAAGTCCAATACGAGTATTTGGAATTAAAAACTCACCACCTGCATGGAATGTAAATTTAGGATTCAACTCTACAAAACGGTCGAAGTAGAAAGACTGATTTGCACGGTTCAAGTGAACAAATGCAGCTCCAGCATAAAAATTTGTATTTTCATTAAAGACAGAATACCATAATAATCCACCACCAACATCCCCAAAAATGAAGTTATCACGACCGAAGTTTTCTAAAGAAGGTAGGTTTTGATTGAAATCATCACCATCGAATTGTGTTCCGTATCGTAAGTTCAAAAAGTTGATTGTTCGCTGTGAAGCACCACCTTCCAAACCAACAACTAGGTAATGTGCTTGATCACGAAAACCACCCATTCTCTTGCTGTAAGCCAACGAAAAACGACCTTGTAAGGTACCAAAATTAGAAGCACCAGCTTGATCTCCCCAAAATGAGAATCCCCAACCGAAGTAATCACTTCTTCCTACTGCAATACGATTATCGAAAGAAAAATTATACGTTTTGAATGCATCGTCTTTCAGTACAGCTTGCCATTGATTACGATAATTCATCGTAAAACGACTGTTACAGTTCATCACACCTGTCATCGCTGGATTTAAATTTAGCGGAGAAAGGTAGAACTGAGAAAAGTGAATATCCTGCGCTTGAAGGGTAGCCCCGAATAACAGCACAAAAGCAACGAGAAGGTGTCTGCGTAGATTCATCTTTTTTATTTTTATTAATTAGTTAGTCAATATCTTTTTATTAATTAAAAATCACCTATCCGATTTTTCAAACCGTGAAATTAGGTAATTCTATTTAAAAATCACTCAAATTGAACGATTTAACGTGTTTGTTATTGTTAGGAAGTCGATTAAGATTTCATATTGATAATCTGATATTAAAAAAGTACATCGACATTAAATTTCATATTATCTTATGGATTGAACCTGTCAGTTTTTGAAAATCCGACAGGTTTTTACACTATTTTAAAATTTGTCGAAATAGGTAAAAAAAACAATTCAATCTATCTCACCAAAGTTATATCGCCAGTATAAAGAATCTTTTTCCCATCAATAAATTCATATTCGACTACATAGACATAAACTCCAGGAGTCGCTTCTGCACTTCCTTGAAGATTTCCATCCCAACCAAAACTTGAATCACCGGCCATAAAATTATTGGTCGCATGTACTAACTCTCCCCAACGATTATAAATCTGAAAATTAGCAATTCCCGTTACACCTTCGCCACCAAACGGAACAAAAATATCATTGATTCCGTCGCCATTTGGTGTAAACCCATTTGGAATATATGCTTTTCGTTGTTTAATAACATCAATAATAATTTCATCCATTGCGACACAACCGTTAGAATCAATAACCGTTATAGTATAAATTGTTTGTTCTTGTGTTGGAATAACGGTTGTTTCTGCACAGGTCGGACAGGCCAAATCGATTTCTGGCGTCCAAGTGAATGATAACGGATCATTTGTATTTACTAACGCTTCCAAAACCAAACTATCGCCAAGGTAAACGACTTCATCGGAACCAACGGCTACGACTAATTCTATCGCATTCTGAACGGTGACAATCGTATCTTGTTCACAGCCGTTTCCATCTCTAACCGATACTTGTATATCTGTCGGTGGAATATTTCTAAAGATAGAATCTGCTTTGAATAATCCATAATTGAAACCATAAGCGAAAGGAGCTCCTGCTCCTCCAAATGCCGTATCCACAATCACTTGACCATCTGAACCGTCAAAGCAAGTTACTGGAACGGTCGAAACATTGAAATAGAAAGGGGACGGATTGTCAATCGAAATATCTTTTATTAAAAGACATCCTTTTGAATCGGTAATAGTCAATTGATAATCACCAGATTCTATACCGAAAACATTAAAATTAGAATCACCTGTACTCCATGCATAAGTATATCCTGCTGTGCCGCCAATTGCTGGCGAAACGCTTAATCGTCCATCACTTCCATCTCTACATCTAGGAACATCGGAAGTTACCTGAGCATCTAATGGTGCGAAAGGTTGTCGGACATAGACGTTTGTCGTATCTAAATAACAGCCATTCGCATCTTTCACGACTACGCTATACCAGCCGATTGGTAAACCGGTTGCTGTTGGTGCCGTTTGAGCTGGAGCGGTTAACCATTCATAATCATAAGGTGCCGTTCCTCCAATTGGAACTATCGTCGCTGTTCCATTTGAACCACCAAAACAACTCACCAAAGTGATACTTGTATCGGCAATTTCAATTGCTGATGGAGCAGAAATTAGAACGGAATCATTATAAATACACCCAATTGAATCTGTAACAGTGATGTAATACCAACCCATCGTTAAAGAATCTACAAAAGTCGTGGAATCACCGGTATCCCAGGAATAGGAATAGCCACTATTTCCACCGGATGCGACTAACGTAACAGAACCATTATTAGTAAAGTTATCATTACAAGTCGTCATGGTTGAAGAAGAAATAGCACTAATTGCCAATGGTTGTGTTACGGTATCTACACCGATAGCGGTACAGCCATTTTCATCTGTAACGGTAACTTTATAAACACCGGTGAATAATTCCGCGCTGACCTGGAAAGTATCTGCAAATGGATGAGAATTCCAACGGTAAGTATAAGAACCTGTACCGCCGGAAGGATAAGCAACTAATGCTCCGTCGTTAAAGCCATTACAGGAAATAACACTATCCTCGGTTACGATTATTAGCTGAGCTGCTTCACCAACCGTTACACTTACGATAACGGTACAACCTCTTGCATCGGTCACTGTAACATCATGCGAGCCGGCGATCAACGAATCTGCAAAAGCGGCAGTTTGTCCATTATCCCAAAGGTAGGTGTAAGGTGTCGTTCCACCTCCGTTTGGAACGGTGACAGCCGATGCGTCATTGCCACCAAAACAAGAGGCGTTATCAATTGGTGTATTGACGGTTGTTAATATAAATGGCTGTGTAATATTAATAGAACCAACGACGGAACAACCAAAAGCATCTGTTACAGAAACGGCGATTACGCCTGGTGCTAAACCGGATACAGAACTGGTCGTGGCATTATTATTCCAAAAATAAGTGTAAGGAGCAATTCCACCCTGAACGGTAGCAAAGGCTACTCCATCATTTGCTCCGTTACAACTGATATCTATTTTTGACATCAAAGCGACGAGCTGTTGTGCTGGTGCTGCAATGGTCGCACTATCGTTCACTTCACAACCATTTAAATCTGTGGCTGTGATATAATATTTTCCTGCTGTCAAATTATTAATCGTTGGTGTACTTCCTGAAGGACTCCAAGTATAAGTATAAAATGGAATTCCACCAGTTACATTCGCCGTAGCAGAACCATTATTTGCACCAAAACAATCGACATTCTGTTTGGTAACAGAAATATTCATCTGTGGCGGTTCTAAAATAAAAACAGTATCACCCATTGACTCATTCAAAGCATCGGTAATTCCAACTAAATAAACACCGGATGGAAGATTTTTTATCGTATCAATTCCACCGTTTATTAGAATCACGCCCGTTCCTGTTGCTCCTGTTAACGGATTCACCCAGCCATAAGCATAAGGTGCAATACCTCCGGTGACAGAAATAATACTTTGACCGTCAGTTCCACCAAAGCAATTCAAAGTATCATTTGTTACAGCTAAAATAATTGGTGATGGAGCAGTTATTAAAACACAGGTTGTATCGATACAACCATTTGCGTCAGTCGTAGTAATACAATGACTTCCTGCGGATAAACCTGTTGCAATATTTGTCGTTTGTCCGTTATCCCAAAGGAAAGTATAATTTCCCGCGCCACCATTTGCACTCACAGCGGCAGAGCCGTTCGAATTGAAAGGAGAAGTCGCATTATTAATAACGACAGCACTGGATAATAAAGCACTTGATTGATTTAATGTGATGGATAAATCAAAGGTACAACCTAAGCCATCTTCAATCTGAACGGTATAATTTCCTGCTGGTAAATTTGTAAAAATACCACTTGTAAATGGTGAAAATCCGCCATCAAGCGAGTAGAGATAAGGTGCTAAACCTCCATTTCCTTGAACTGAAAATCCTCCTGTACTATCTCCAAAACATAAAATATCTGTTTGCGATTGGATAAAACCGCCGACGGCTGCACTCGGTTCTGTAATAGTTGCATTTGTAGTTTGAATACAATTTCGATTATCTCGAACGTACAAAATATAAGTTTGAGAATTCAAATTATTGAATGTTCCCGAAGTTTGGTAAACCGTTCCGTTTATGGAATACTCTAATGGTGCATTACCTCCGTTTCCAAGAACGGTTAGACTTCCATTCGATTCGCCGGCACACAAATTATTAGTTTGAGCTAGAATACTTATCGTCAAAGCTGGAGGCGAAGTAATCGTCGTACTTGTAGTCGTTGTTCCATTATTGGCATCGACTAAGGTCACATTGTAAATTCCTGCTGGTAAATTATTAATAGCTGCCGGGTTTCCTATCCCTGGCATTGTTCCACCACCGCTTGGGTTTCCAGTATCTCGTTGCCAAAAGTAAGTAAACGGTGCTTGTCCGCTCGTAGCCGTTATGGTTAACGCTCCATCGGACGCCCCGAAACAAGAGATGGTGTCGCCTTCAGCGATGACTTGTCCGAATAATTGCGGATTTAAACCTATAAAGAAAGCGACAAAACAAGTGAGTGTAAATATTTTCATAGATGATATATATTCAAGTTTTAAATCTTCGTGGATGATCGTTGTGATTACATCCAATTAGAAGGATTTATGCTTTTATAAAGGCATAAACGTAAAGTTATCTAGAAACGTAAGTAGTTTATGTACTTTTAAAAACTATTTTTTCAAGGTTTTATTTTGATTTTTAATTTATTACTACCTAATTATACTATTGACTTGCATCAATAGTAAGACAAGTTTTTGATGATTTTTCGCTTAAGTTCGACCTACGACCATTCAAAAAATGAATTGGAGAAGGTTGATAACTTATTTTTTGAACGTTAATTATTCATAATTATAAAACTAAAAAGATGAAACATTATTTTTTAGTAATAATTGGATATGTTATTTTGTTTAGTAATTGTAGTAAAAGCTTTGGGATTAGACCATCGGCAAAAAGGGCAAACGCATCAAAATAATGATTTCGATATTGCGTTGTTTTTGGATTGG
>CAWVWD010000178.1:0-8034 GCA_963933585.1 uncultured Saprospiraceae bacterium | reverse complement strand
GCAGGACTTTTAATTATTGTATTAAATCCTTTATTGAAAAAATTAATGCACGGTGTGAGATAGATTTAATTGTTCAAGTGTTTGATTGTTTAAAATGTTCAAACGTTTGTTTTTAATACAAAAAGGCTTTCACTTTTAATTAAGTGAAAGCCTTTTCTAATTCTACGAAGGAGCGTAAAAGCAATTGAATCATCGAGTTCTCGGGACAAGTAATTGAATATTTCAAACATTATTAAAACCCAAACATCAAACCACCTCTAAAAACTATTGGACTTGGATAAGGCGAAGTATCCGCACGATAAAGTACATTATATAAAACTTCAAAAGTAAATCCTAGACCATACCCGAAACTAGTAGAATAACCACCACCTAATAATAATCCGGGTGCTTGAATTTCACGTTTATCAATAATACGTCCTGTCTCATCTGTAATTTTCGCCGTAAAGGTTAAATATTCACCTTCTGCATGTGCATAGAGATTTCCAAAAAGTAACTGCTGCCCAAAAACTCTCGCTCCAGTTACATCTTGTGTCCACCGTAAACCATCCCAAGGATTACGGAAATCACTATGAATATAAGTGATTCCTACACCAAGAATAGTGGTTGGTGTAACTTTATAACCAATTGTAGGAGAGAGGTTAATATTCCATCCATTAGAATATCCGATTCCGACATTACCACCGAATACTAACTTATCCAAGATGCTTTTTTCTGAATCTTTACTATTATCTTCTTCTACTTCGGCCGTTTGAGCAAAACTCAAACTCGACACTAAAAGAAGTGTGAAGAGTAAAAAGCTATATTTTTTAATGTTGTTCATACGATTATATTATTTACACTTAATTATATTATTTCTTAGAATATTCCACTGTAAAAACGAATTCTCAGGAGAATTACAAAGTTAATAATAACCTAACAAATGAATTTGATAATTGACTTAATTAATGACAAACGTATTTTTTTTGATATAAAAACGTATGTTTTTATAAGATTTTAAACAGTTTTGCTGCCGCTTTTTTTGTGGTGGTGAAGCTAACCTTCCGAATCAACGAATTGGAAAACGGCAAAACTATCCTAAACGTTGCCGATACCTTACGAATTTAGCATTTTGTTAAATGACTTACGATATTTAAGCAGATTGTTATAATTCACTATATTTTTTGTAAAAATTAAACAGATTGTGAAATTTGCACCTTATTATTGGAATAAGGTATATGGAATAATCTATAATCCTTGATGACAAATTACTTATAAACCTATAAGATGCAATTAAATAACGAACAGTACGAAATCGGAAAGGTACCGGTTTCATCGCTTGTAGAGCGATTCGATGCACCACTTTACGTCTATGATTTAGAAAAGATTGAAAGCCAATATAATCGCTTAGTGAATGCATTTTCGCATACGAATATGAAGGTGATGTACGCTTGTAAAGCGTTGACGAATATTAGTGTTTTGAAGTTTTTAAAACAGATGGGTAGTGGTGTTGATACGGTTTCTATACAAGAGTTACGGATTGCATTACAAGCAGGTTTCGCACCTCAAAATATCATGTTTACACCGAATTGCGTTTCTTTCCAAGAGATTAAAGAAGCGGTGACTTATGGTGTCAATATCAATATTGATAATATCGCAATTTTAGAAGAATTTGGAAATACTTACGGGAATTCTGTACCAGTTTGTATTCGTATTAATCCACATATTTTTGCTGGTGGAAATCCTAAAATTTCAGTTGGCCACATTGATAGCAAATTCGGTATTTCGGTACATCAGATGCGTCATGTGCACCGTATTATTAAGTCAAGTGAATTGAATGTCGTTGGTTTGCACATGCATACTGGTTCTGATATTTTGGATGTAGATGTATTTTTGAGAGCGGCGGATATTATGTTTGAAACGGCTCATCATTTTGAAGGCTTAGATTATATCGACTTTGGTAGTGGTTTCAAAGTACCTTACAAACCAAACGACCGATGTACGGATATTGAAGAATTAGGCGAAAAATTAGGCAATCGTTTCAATGAATTTTGTAAAGAATACGGGAAAGATTTGACGATAATGTTTGAGCCAGGAAAATTTTTGGTAAGTGAAGCTGGATATTTTTTGGTTCGAACCAATGTTATTAAACAAACGGTCGCAACCGTTTTTGCAGGCGTAGATTCTGGTTCGAATCACTTGATTCGGCCAATGTTTTACGATGCTTATCACCACATTATTAATGCATCGAATCCAAAAGGAAAAGAGCGTTTTTATACAGTTGTCGGTTATATTTGCGAAACGGATACGTTCGCTTGGGACAGAAAATTGAATGAAATCCGAGAAGGCGATATTTTAGTTTTCCAAAATGCTGGAGCGTATGCGTTCAGTATGGCTTCTAATTATAATTCAAGATTTCGCCCAGCTGAAGTTGCGATTTATAACGGAAAAGCACAATTAATTCGCAAACGAGAAACGTTGCAAGATTTATTGCAGAATCAAGTAGAAGTGGACTTTGTGAAAGCAGAAAAAGCGGTAATTGCTTGATAACGTTCAATTGTTCGATTATTTTATCATGAGGTGATGAATAATCGAACAATTGAATAATCAAATAATAAAATCGCCAATCAATCTCAGTCCATTCAATGTCAAGTTTTTATCCCTAAAGTCAAATTCCTTTTCTAAAGGTGCCAAAACGTGAGACAAACCACCAGTTGCTATAACTTTACAATTTTCGCCCAATTCTAGTTTTGTCTGTTTCAAAATACCTTTGACCAAACCGACATAACCCCAAAGTATCCCAGCTTGAATGGCATGAATTGTATCTTTACCAATTACAGATTTTGGTAACTCTAATGGAATCTCTGGTAGTTGAGCTGCATTTGCCGCTAAGGCTTTCATGGCTGTTTTGATGCCTGGTGCAATGGCAACGCCCTGAATTTCACCATTATTGGAAATCGAAGTAAAGGTCAAAGCTGTTCCGAAATCTACGACGATACAAGCGACTTTCGCATAATGAAAACCTGCCACCGCATTGGCCACCAAATCTGTCCCAATTTCATTCGGATTCCTAACTATTTTAATATTCAATTGCGAATAAATCAATGGATTAACGACCAATAATTTATTATAAAAAAGGGTATGTAACAAGTTCGAAATCACAGGCGTTAATTTCGGTACAACGCTACTTAAAACCACTTTTTCTATTTGCTTTTTATCAATTTTGTTTTTGCGAAACTGTTCCAATAAGTAAGTCTTGAAACCATTTAAACTCCTCCTTAAGTCTGAAGGTGTTCGCCAAATATATTGCCATTCTTCCTCTTTGTAAATTCCAAAAACAATATCCGAATTACCAATATCAATTATTAATTTCATCTTTCTTTTTAATATTTCAAGTTTTTCGATTTGATAGGAGATTCTAGCGTAAAAGGAATCTACGAGGTATTGAGAAAGGCAGCCGAGTACGCCGATGTCGCCCATAAACACCGAAAAAAATCTGTTTTTATTCGTCTAAATCTGTTTAATCCGTATTTCTTTTATATCATAGTATCGCGTCAAAACTCGCTAATCTCCCGCTAAAAAACTTATTATCTTCCAACCCTCATCCCTTACTTGTGCAAAAGTTGCCCGATTATCAATTGCAGAGCGACAGAATTTTCCCCAAACATAACCAGTTTGTCCATCTGCCATTTGAATGTGAAACCAATAATGCGTGTCCGTTCCGATTTTTTCTTGAAACTGAGAGAACATTCCGTCATCTTGCAGAACCTTAACGACATCATAATTCAACTGCGTCACGATTTTTCCCTCCATACTCGGCTTATCTCGAATGTTCACTTTTTTGCCGGTGATTGCCGCATACTCATAAGGATCATAATCGAAAGTAGTGTATAAATAAGGTGTGATATAAAAATTAGAATTTTGTTCATCGAATATTCCGCCAAGCGTAATCGCATTTTTAAGTTCTTGCCAAACCAACGATTTTTTAGGTTTTAAATCCAATTCCCAAAGTTCTGAAAAAGCATCCCAACCTCTTCCTCTGCCAAGGCTCACTAAAATATTTTCATCCAAAAAAGGCTTCAAATTTTCTACTTCTTTATTCTTAATAACGATTAATAAATCATTCAAAACCTTTTTAAGTGCTGAATTTGAATTCGATTCATTTACAGGTTTAAATATCTTCGGCTTAAACACATAATTAATTGATTCTGTATTTTGATCGGTCTGTTCTATTTGTTCCGTTTGTTGATTTATTTGAGTTTGTTCCTGTGGCTGTTCGTCTGTTTGTTTTTCATTGCCACAAGCTATAGATGATAAAATGACAAAGAGTAAAATTATATTTTTCATATCTTTTCAGTTTATAATTATAAATTTTGATAAATTGAAGACTCAAGATAAGAAGATATTGTATCTTCTTAAAGAACTGATTCAAAGCTGGAATGTATATTCCCGATTTTTGGCTGGTTAAGTAGATATAAGATATCCTTTTTTCGCCTTATATTTATTTGAAAAAGTCAATTACTCAATTATTCTGTTCGAAAATAGTGTTCTAATAAATGGGAAGCAAGGAGCAGTATTACGTTAAACGGATATAAAAAGATTACTCGAACGCGTTTAAATTAGAAGTTTTATTGATTTTTTTAATAAATACGGTTTTCTTATTAAAAGCAACTATGATAATGGTTTTTTCGTTTTGAGAATAAAAATAGACTTATCGTAAACTTGACTACTTACGCTCATAATATTTATAGAAGTAAAAAGAACGAATTAGAGCGAGTATATTACTTGTGACCTATTCCTCAAATTAATTTTTTAAATGTTATTTTGGTTTTAATTAATAAACGGTTTACGATTTTTGACGTTTTGATGTAAATTCAAATTTTCTTTTACCAATAAAAATATTTTGAGTCGAAGATTGTATCATTGCTAAAATAACATTGATTATAATCCAACAACCATAAAACTATGAAAAAACGAACAAAAATAATCGGACTATTGAGCGTTTTACTACTCCTCGGAATTTCTGCAAATGCAACACATAATCGAGCTGGGGAAATTACTTTTCGTCAGATTGGTGATTTAATGTTTGAGGTGACTTGTACGACCTATACGAAAATGAGTAGTGTTCCTGCGGATAGAGATAGTTTAGAATTTGTTTGGGGCGATGGGACGAGTCAGTTTGTTGGACGTAGTAATGGCAACGGTCAGCCGATGGCGAATGATATTAAGTTCAATATTTATGTGGCCATTCATACTTATCCTGGACGTGGTCAATACAAAATTACGATGACGGATCCGAATCGGAATGCGGGAATTTTGAATGTAAATCCACCTAACTCTGATCAAGTTCCGTTTCACCTCGAAACATGGCTGGATATTTTAAACCCAAATTTTCAAGGGTATAATAATTCACCTATTTTATTACAACCTCCGATTGATGTGGCGTACCAAAATCAAATTTATATTCATACGCCAAATGCTTATGATGCAGACGGTGACAGTATTGCGTATGAGTTAATTGTACCATTACAAGCACAAGGAACACCGGTGACGAATTATAATTATCCACATGCGATACCGTTTGTGGCACATTCTTTTAATGAAGTTACTGGAGAGTACATTTGGGTTACGCCACAAATCTGTGGAGAATATAACCTGGCGATTCTAATAAAAGAATATCGAGCCGGACAATTGATAAGTACGATCATTCGAGATATGCAGATTACGGTCGAGTGTCTGAATAATCGTCCGCCTGTGATTGCTGATTTGGATGATATTTGTGTAATTGCTGGGGAAACGCTGACTTTTAATGTGAGTGCAGATGATCCTGACATTGGGCAGAAAGTGAACTTAACAGCAACTGGAGGGCCTTTTATTTTAACGCCAAGTCCTGCACAATTACTTGGACCAAATGGGCATCAATTTCCAATTGTTACCAAACAATTCTCGTGGGCAACTACTTGTGATCATATTCGACGACAACCTTATCAAGTTGTTTTCAAAGCACAAGATAATTTTCAAGATTCGACTGGAGCAGTCGATTTGTACGTCGTTCAGGTCACCGTTGTCGCGCCGCCGCCAGAAGATGTGCAAGCAATAGCACTTTCGGGAAAGGTGACTGTAACTTGGGAAAATCCTTATTTATGTGATGATTTGAATCGCTTTGAAAATTTTTCTATTTGGCGACGAGAAGGAAGCAATCCGTTTCCATTTGATAGTTGTGAAACTGGTTTAGCTGGAAAAGGCTATACTAAAATTGTTGATGATTGGACAACTATAGATCCCAACGGTTCGGGACGATATTATTATTTAGATGAAGATGCAGAAAGTGCGAGATTCTATTGTTATCGGATTTTAGCGAAATTTGGTGATTTGAATACAGCTGGTTTTCCAGCAAACTTTGTAGAATCTTTACCTTCGGAAGAAGTCTGTGTACAGCTGAGTCGAGATTTGCCATTGATTACCAATGTATCGGTTAATACGACGGATAACAGCACAGGAGAAATGGAAATTCGATGGTCGAAACCATTGGCAGACGACTTAGACACGCTTCAAAATCCGCCACCTTATATATTTACATTGTATCGTTCGCCAGATTTTGACGCCGCAAATTTAACGCAAATTGCACAATTTACAGCGAATACATATTGGGAAGCAAGTGATACGACTTTCCTTGATACTAATTTGGATACAGAAGGTTCGCCTTATAGCTACGAAGTCGAATTTATAACTTCAGGAGATATTCTTGGAACGAGTCGAGAAGCTTCGTCTATATTTTTGAGTTTAGTATCTACTGATCAATTGAATATTTTGAGTTGGGAAGAGAATGTCGGTTGGGATAATTTAACTTATGATGTTTTCGTGAAATTACCCGGACAAACGATTTTTGATTCTTTGACAACCGTCACCGAACAAACTTTTAACCATGAAAGATTGACGAATGGTTTGGAATATTGTTATTACGTAAGAAGTAATGGGGAATATAAAATTCCGGGAATTTCGGATCCATTAGTTAATTTATCACAAGAGTCATGCGGTGTTCCTGTTGATACGGTTCCGCCTTGTCCACCGATTCTGTCGGTTACGAATGATTGTGATTTTGATGACCCAATAGCGGTTAATTTTATGAATGATTTATCTTGGTCGAATCCAAATGAAACGTGTGCTCAAACGAATGATGTCTTCGATTATCGAGTGTATTATGCAGAGAATCCTGGGGCTCAATTCTCTTTAATTGAAACGATTAATGGTGCGACAGATACAACTTACAATCATGATCTAGTATTTACATTAGCAGGTTGTTACTACGTTACAGCGATTGATACGGTGGGAAATGAAAGTTTGCCGAGTAATGTTGTTTGTAAAGATAATTGTCCAGATTATCGTTTGCCGAATGTATTTACACCAAATAATGATGGTGCGAATGATTTATTTTTACCATTTCCGTATCGCTTTATTGATAGAATTGAAATGCAAATTTTCAATCGTTGGGGCGGTTTAGTTTTTGAAACGAATGATCCTGATATCAATTGGGACGGTACAAATATTTCAGGTAAAGATGTCGCAGAAGGCGCTTATTTTTATCAATGTAAAGTATATGAATTGGTAAATGATTCGAATGCTGTTCCAATCGTTTTAGATGGTTATATTCAGTTGATTAGAGGGCAGTAAAAGTTGGCAGTTTGTTGAAAAAATAAAAAGCAGTATTTCCGAGGTTTTGGAAATACTGCTTTTTTAATAATTTACGACATCATTTCTAAATTAGACCGAAAAATAATTATCATTCATAATTGATTCATAATTAATTTTCTCCAGACGCAGTTTTAATCTTTTTTCTTTCTTGAAATACTCCGTCACCAAGATATAACCTGTTTTTGCAGGACTTAAATTAATATAACTTGATTTATATTAATCGGTAACTAATCGGTTGAAAATTCACTATCAGCGCAAGAAATTGAACCAAAATAAGCTCTTTCTCCTTTTTCTGCTTCTCTATTATAATCAAGGGCAAACGCATCAAAATAATGATTTCGATTTTGCGTTTTTTTTGGATTGGCA
>CAWVWD010000177.1:0-8060 GCA_963933585.1 uncultured Saprospiraceae bacterium | reverse complement strand
GTGCGAGCGTTGGCGTAAAGGTTATCGCTCCTGTTACAGCGTTAATATTGACACCGGTTGCAGATGCTAAAGGATTTGTTCCTGAATAGGGTGCGTTGTAGGCAATTGGTGTTCCGTTATTACCTTCCAAACAAGGAATTAAAGAGAAAGTCAAAGAATCTCCATCCCATTCACTCACACCGTGAGAGTAGTTTATATTTTCTCCAATACAAGCATAAGGTGTCGGCGTATTCAGAAATGCAGGAGAGTTGTTACATGGGGCATCTACATTATTTAAACCTGTTTCAATATAAAAACCAGTTCCTCCAGGATTATTAACGGTATTAATCGTACCATTCCGACAACATGACGTCCAAGACACGACCCAATCGGTACAGTTTGCAGGCATCACAACGGGAGGATCACTCAATCCTTGTCCTTGTGATGGTGGAATATGTGTATACGTATATTGTTGAATTCCATAAGTTCCCCCTCCACCGTTACAAACGTCTAATTCTCCGGGACAAAGCGGCGTAACTACTACGGGACCTGTAGGAACTAACTCCAAGGTAATATTGAAATTTAAACCACAACTCGCTGAGCTAATGGTCAATGGAATACTTCCTGGTAGAGGGATACCATTACAATCTTGATACAATTGTACCGTAAATGCAAAAGTATTTGCTCCGACACAATTGTAAGTAATGTCACCTCCCATAATGTGGCTTGCTTTCGCTTGAGGAATGCCCATTAACATTAGGCAGCTACTCAGTAGAATGGTATAAAGTGTAATTCGTTGTTTCATACGAATATATTTAGACTTAGTTATGATACTATTTTGTAAATAGTGTTTAATTAAATTTTTTACTTCTGCTTTCTTTAAATTTTAACAAAGAGTAGTTATTTGCTCCTTGAAACTTGTTTTATTACTTATATTATCAAATTGATATACTTAGAGTTACTTCTTATTTTATGTGAATTATTTTTAATAGAAGTAGTGTGATACCACATAAAATAATGAAGGGATTAGGAAGTTATAAAATATCGTAAGACTTGGTTCTCTATATTTAGAATATGAATTATCTGTTATCCAAAAATAACTCATTTTCAATTATTCACAAATATAAAAAACTCTTTGCCACCTTATTTTATAAATTTCTTAATCCCTAATTTCTTGTATTAAAATTTATTGGTGAGATTTGATGATAAACCAATTTATTATGTTTTGATACTAGCTCATTACAAAGCTATTGTATTTATTATTTTTAATCTAAGATATTGATACTTAATAATATTACCCCTTAACGAATTTTTTTCGCGAAAAATTATAATTAGGATATAATTAATTGCGAACCATTTATTTATAATTAATAAATTCTTGAAGTGAAAGGATTCAATCATAGATTAGTTTACGGATATTTAAAATTAAGTATTTGTGCTAAATTTTCACTCATTGTTCATTTACAGCGATTGAATATTCAACAATATGTTTCAATGATTTTAGGAAACAGACTTCTGATATTAGTAATGAAGACATACTGAGTCAGATTCTCTTAATATAGGGTTGAATGCACCTGCATAGTCATTTTTTTGTCATTTAAACAGGCCTTGTTTAAAGGTAATAAATCAAATGAACCAAATTTTATTTCAAAAAAAATATAAATGGCAAAATCTCTCTAAAATAAAATCTCTTTTTAGACAATAAACAATGATTTATTAACTATTAAATCATTGTTCTTGAACGTAAATCGTGAGTAGTAAGAGTTTTAAAAGTTGTTTTATATTATTTTATTGAGTAGTTTTGTTACTCAATTTATATTATGATAGAAGCGTTAATATCATCCAAAACAAGAGTCAAAGTGCTATTAAAGTTTTTTTTGAATAGCGCGACGATATCTTATTTGAGAGGATTAGAAGCAGAATTTGGTGATTCAACAAATTCAATTCGAGTAGAGTTGAATAAGTTCGAAGCAGCAGGCTTATTGTCTTCATTTTCTAAAGGGAATAAGAAATTATTTCAAGCGAATACAGAGCATCCGCTCTATAATGAAATTCATAATATTATTCTCAAATACGTTGGAATTGACAGAATTATCACGAATGTTGCAAAACGGTTGGGTGACCTTGATAAGGTTTATTTAGTAGGAAAATTCGCCAGAGGTTTGGATAGTAACATTATAGATTTAATCTTTGTGGGGGATATTGATAGAGATTATTTAGTTAAACTAATTACCAAAGTAGAGGAATTGATTAGTCGGAAGGTAAGATATTTGGTTTATAACAAAACTGAATTTGAGGAACTTAGAGAGGACGATTTTGACACTAAACCTTTATTACTTTGGAAAAACGATTCATAATAGATGGGTATTTATAACTCATTAGAAAATAAAACTGCGAAAATAGCGGTTATCGGTCTGGGATATGTCGGTTTGCCTTTGGCGTTGGAATTTGCAAGACATTTCGAAGTCATTGGTTTTGATATTGACGCAGATAGAATTGAAATGATGAAACGAGGAGAGGATCCTTCGAATGAGTTACCAAATTCAAGTTTTACCGATAAAAATATTAGATTTACAGCGAATAGAAATAATTTAGAAGCGGCAAATCTTTTTATCATTACAGTTCCGACTCCTGTTGATGAACATAAAGTTCCTGATTTATCAGCATTAAAAGCAGCAACAAGAAGTGTGGCTGCTGTTTTGAAAAAAGGGGATTACGTCGTCTATGAATCTACTGTTTACCCGGGTTGCACGGAAGATGATTGTTTACCAATTTTGGAACAAAATTCGGGGATAAAGTTAGGTGATTTTAGAATCGGTTATTCACCGGAACGAATTAATCCTGGAGATAAGAATCGAACGATAGATACGATTCCTAAAATAGTTGGAGCCTCAGATGAGGTCGCTTTAGAGGAATTATTTAAAGTTTATAGTAAAATCATCAAAGCTGGTGTACATAAAACGTCTTCAATAAAAGTAGCGGAGGCGGCAAAAGTGATTGAGAATACGCAAAGAGATTTGAATATTTCTTTTATGAATGAATTGGCAATTATTTTCGATAGAATGAAAATTGATACACAAGAAGTCATAAAGGCAGCTTCAACAAAGTGGAATTTTTTACAATTTTATCCAGGACTTGTTGGCGGTCATTGCATCGGTGTTGATCCTTATTATTTGACGCACAAAGCTAAGGAGTTGGGTTACGATCCACAAGTGATTTTGAGTGGTCGAAGAATCAATGACGGAATGCCAGTTTTTGTTGCTAATAAGTTAGTGAAATTGCTGATTAAAGCAGGAAAAACACCACAAAAAACAAAGGTTTTAATAAAAGGTGTAACGTTCAAAGAGGATATTACAGATATTAGAAACTCTAAAGTTTTTGACTTGATAAAAGAATTACAACAGTTTGAAATTCAGGTAGATGTGATAGATGCTTGTGCGTCTAAAATGTCTGTAAAAGATATTTATAATATCGATTTAGTTGATGAAATTGCAACAGATTACGACGCGGTTGTCGTTGCGGTTGCGCATCAAGCATATCGAAACTTGACAATGGATTATTTCAAATCAATTATGCGTGAAAATCCGATTTTGATGGATTTGAAAGCGATTTATGAAAAGCCAACGTCAGGCATAACTTATTGGCGATTGTAATAAAAATAAAAAAAGCTGAAATGCTTTTGAAGTATTCGACGCTTAAAATTACTCATTGAATTATGGCAAAAATGCAAACCGTTATTAATCAATTAGATGGGGAAACACCTCGTTGGTTTGCTATTTATTCTGCTTTTAAGAAAGAGAAAATTGCTAAAAAGTTCTTAGAAAAAAAAGGAATTGAAACATATCTTCCGCTCCAAAAAGTGGTACGGAAATATGAACGAAAGATTAAAAAATTGGAAATTCCTTTAATAAATTGCTACTTATTTGTTCGCATCACCAAAAAAGATTACGTCACGGTGTTAGAGACCGATTACATTTCTCGCTTTGTGAAAATTGGTAAGGATTTACTCGCCATTCCAAATGCCGAAATTGAAATCATGCAACGAATATTGGGGGAAATTTCAGACCTTGAAATCGAACAAAATCGATTTTATGAAGGGGATGAGGTGTTAATTTCAAAAGGAAATTTAATAGGTTTAGTAGGAAAATTAGTTTCATTTCAAGGTAAAGAAAAGGTAGTTGTTCAATTGAATAATATCGGATATTCTATACAGATGGAAATGGATAAGAGCCTTTTGACAAAGGTGATATAAGTACAGAAATTTACCTTTTGTAAGTTTCCAATATATTGAAAATCAATTATTATGTCCATTCAGGACAAATCCTATTTTCAATGTTTCTTATTGAAAATAATTATATCAAAAAAATTAGACTTCAAGTCGTTTGCGACTTATTGACGGCGAAGCCGTATTCAGAAGTCAAAATTTTGACTTCTGAAAATCCTCCTATCTTTAGTTGATTCTCATATAATAGTTAAATGAATATTACAGTAGTAGGTACAGGTTATGTTGGCTTAGTTACAGGAACCTGTTTTGCAGAAACAGGAAATGAAGTACTGTGCATAGATATTGATGAAAATAAGGTAAACCGGATGCAGAACGGGGAAGTTCCGATTTATGAACCTGGGTTGGATATTGTTTTCAAAAGAAACTGTAAGCAAGGTCGTTTGAAGTTCTCGACAAATCTTAAAGAAGGTGTTGAGCATGGCGAAATAATATTTTTAGCATTACCAACTCCTCCGGGCGGTGATGGTGCAGCAGACCTTTCTTATGTAATGGGCGTTTCGGAACAGTTATCTACAATGATTACAGAATATAAAGTCATTGTAAATAAAAGTACCGTACCTGTCGGAACAGCGGACAAAGTAGCCGATATTCTAAGAAAGAATCTAAGTGAGGATTTATTTGATATCGTTTCTAATCCGGAATTTTTGCGGGAAGGTGTGGCTGTAAATGACTTTATGAAACCAGACAGAATCGTTATTGGAACTTCATCGGATAGAGCAAGAATTACAATGAGAAGACTTTATGAACCGTTTGTTCGTCAAGGTAATCCTATTATTATAATGAATGAACGCTCCGCAGAGGTTACTAAATATGCTGCTAATTCTTATTTAGCAACTCGTATTTCATTTATGAACGAAATCGCGAATCTATGTGAAAAAGTTGGTGCAGATGTAGATATGGTTCGCAAAGGAATTGGTTCAGATAGCAGAATTGGGAAGCGATTTTTATTTGCAGGTGTTGGTTATGGTGGTTCGTGCTTTCCAAAAGATGTGCAAGCACTTGTAAAAACAGCGGATGAGCATAACTATGATTTTAAAATTTTGAAGTCTGTTTTAAATGTTAATCGTATCCAAAAATCAATTTTAGTAGAAAAAATACAACGATACTTTGGTGAAAATTTGAGTGGTAAAACATTCGGAATTTGGGGATTAGCTTTCAAACCGAATACGGATGACATCCGAGAAGCTCCAGCATTATCAATTATTCAAGAGTTACTGAATTTGGGTGCAACTATCAAAGCTTATGATCCCGAGGCTATGGATAATGTTCGCAAAATTTTTGGGGACAAAGTTATTTTAGTCGAAGATCAATATGAAGCTTTGATTGGTGCAGAAGCTTTGTTAGTCGTTACGGAATGGAGTGCATTTAGAACGCCGAGTTTTGATGTAATGTCGAGACTAATGAAAAATAAAGCAATATTTGATGGTAGAAATGTTTATAGTTTAGATCAGATGCAAGAACTTGGGTTTTACTACGAAAGTATTGGTCGAGCAATTGTATAAAATTTACATTCTAAACTATAACCTTAGATTCTAAATTATTTCTTATGAATATTCAAATGGTAGATTTAAAAACGCAATATGAAGACATCAAAATAGATGTTAATAAAGCGATTTTAGAATGTGTAGGGTCTACTTGGTTTATTGGCGGACCAAATGTTCAAGCCTTTAAACAAAACTTAGCCGATTATCTTGGTGCAAATCACGTAATTCCTTGTGCGAACGGAACAGATGCCTTGCAAATAGCAATGATGGCATTAGGTCTGAAAGCGGGAGATGAAGTAATTTTGCCGGCATTTACTTATGTTGCGACGGCAGAAGTTATTGCTCTTTTGGGATTAAAACCTGTAATGGTTGATGTGGATATGGATACCTTCAATATCAAGGTTGACGCAATAGAAGCCGTAATTACACCAAAAACAAGAGCAATTGTTCCTGTTCACTTGTTTGGACAAGTGGCGGACATGGAAGCAATTATGAAAATTGCTGAAAAGCATAATTTGTTTGTAATTGAAGATAATGCGCAGGCAATTGGTGCAGATTATACTTTTTCAGATGGAACAATTAAAAAAGCAGGAACAATCGGTCATATCGGTTGTACGTCTTTTTATCCATCAAAGAACTTAGGTTGTTACGGAGATGGCGGAGCGATTTTTACAAATGATGAAGCGATTGCAGGCAAAATCCAAATGGTTGCGAATCATGGTCAAAGTCGTAGATATTATCACGATGAAGTTGGAGTGAATTCTCGATTAGATGCTATTCAAGCGGTTGTTTTGAATATTAAATTACCACTATTAGATGGTTATTGTGAACGTAGAAATAAAGCGGCTAATTTTTATGATGCGGCTTTCGCCAATATTGACGGTTTAATTACACCAAAACGTGCCGTAAATTCCACACATGTTTTTCATCAATATACCTTAAGAATAGAAAACGGAAAACGGGATGAATTAGCGGAATATTTGAAAGAAAAGAATGTTCCAAATATGATTTATTATCCGGTTCCTTTATATAAGCAACTGGCTTATGCTGAATATTCAAAGGATGGGTTTGAGTTACAAAATACAGAAATACTTTCCGACGCTGTATTATCATTGCCAATGCATTCGGAGTTACCTGCCGAACAGTTGGAATACATTACCAAAGCGGTGATTAGCTTTTTTCTAAAATAGAACGAAATTTAACGAAAAACCTATGAGGTTTTTAAAAACCTCATAGGTTTGTTGATACAATGATAAACTTCTTCGCACACGAATCTTCCATCATCGACAAAGGCGCAACAATCGGCAACGGCACAAAAGTTTGGCACTTTTGCCACGTTTTTGCGAAAGCAATGATTGGAGATAATTGTATTTTAGGTCAAAATGTAATGGTTGCAAATAATGTTGTTTTGGGCAATAATGTCAAAGTTCAAAATAATGTGTCGATTTACGAAGGAGTGATTTGTGAAGACGATGTTTTTTTAGGTCCTTCGATGGTTTTTACGAATGTAATTAATCCTCGAAGTACGGTCAATCGCAAGCAAGAATTTAAGCAAACAGTCGTCGAAAAAGGGGTGACAATTGGAGCAAATGCTACGATTATTTGTGGTAATAATATTGGAAAATATGCTTTAATTGGTGCTGGTTCGGTAGTTACAAAAACCGTAAAATCTTACGCTTTAATAGTTGGAAATCCTGCAGTGCAAATCGGTTGGGTGAGTGAAAACGGACAGCGGTTAATATTTAGCAAAAGTGGAAAGGCAATTTGTAGCGAAACAAATGAAGTGTACGAATTAGAAAATAATCAAGTAAAGAAGTTAGCTATTCGTATTTAGATGTTAGGCAACAACATCTAAAATCTAACGTCTAAAATCTAACACCTAAATATTGAAAAAAATAAACTTCGCCGTCATTGGTTACGGTAGAATTGGCAAACGACACGCAGCAATTATTGACGGTTATGAAACGGCTAAATTAGTTGCGGTTTGTGATATAAAAGAAGATAAAAAAGCGGACGTAACTGTTCCTTTTTTTAACAATATAAAGGCGTTATTAAATGCAAATTTACCAATTGATGTAATTTGTATTTGCACGCCAAACGGCTTACACGCCGAACATGCTTTACAGGTTTTAGAAGCTCGAAAAAATGTGGTCATTGAAAAGCCTATGGCACTGAAAAGAGCAGATTGTGAAGCAATTATTTTTAAATCCTTACAAGTTTCTCGACAGGTTTTTTGTGTGATGCAAAACCGATATTCGCCACCTGCACAATGGTTGCGTAAAGTGCTGAATGATAATTTATTAGGCAAAATT
>CAWVWD010000176.1:0-8073 GCA_963933585.1 uncultured Saprospiraceae bacterium | reverse complement strand
CTGTGAAACGAAATAATTTAGTGCGTTTGCCTTTATTATCAATTGAACGATTTATCATATAGAAGGTTTTGACAATGATTTAGAATTAAGTCCAAAATCTAATAGCGAAGCGGTCTAGTATTTTTAGATAATCAATCCTCTTTCTTTTTTGCTCTAGCAACGCTATTTATTTTATAGGTCAAAATTTCGGAATTAACTATAAAATGTACAATGATGATAAGACCTACTATGTAATCAATTGAATTATTTTTTCCTATTATTTTTAAATTTTTAGCAATTTATCACCGAAAACCAAATTACTTTATGACTTTTGTCTCGAAAGAGAAATCAATAAAGGGTGGTAGTTTTCAGGTAGTCGTATTTTATCGAAAAACTCAGCGATGATAAACGCTAATAATAAAAACAGCAAAGCCATATGGGGCGCGAAAATATTAGAATATGGCAATGCCATGTGAAGAAGAGAATTTATATTTCGACTATGAAAAAACAATTAGAAACTTCAGCGATAACAATATTTGAAAGTGCTTTATTCCGAACGACTTCTACGGTTATTCAAACGGATGATTTCGTATTAGTTATTGATCCGAATTGGTTACCCGGAGAAGTGGAGACGATTCGAGAATTTGTGAATGATGTAAAGAGGAACAAACCAGTTTATTTATTTTTTACACATTCTGATTATGATCATATTATTGGTTATCAAGCATTTGCAGAAGCAAAAGTCATCATTTCAAAAGCTTTTTTGGAAAATACAACGTGTAGAAATATTATTGAACAAATAAAAAATTTCGATGACGAATATTATATTTATCGGAATTACGAGGTGATTTATCCGAAAGGTGATTTTATTATTAATGAAAATGGTGAAAAGTTAAAAATTGGAAATACTGAATTACAATTTTTTAATGCGTCGGGACATAATTCGGACGGTTTGATTCTGTGGATAGAATCGTTGGGGATTTTGGTAGTTGGGGATTATTTGAGCAATATCGAATTTCCATATATTTATCACAGCGTGACGGAATATTTAGAAACTTTGGGTAGGGTAGAAGCGATAGTGGACACTGGGAAAGTTAAGTATTTAGTTACCGGTCACGGTGATTACACGACTAATCTGTTAGAAATCAAAAATCGTTTCAAAGATTCTTATGATTATATTTTTGATATGAGGAATGCGATTAAAAGCGGAGATGATTTTGACTTAAATAAGCTTTTGGAACGATATGATTTTCCGAAAATCATGACAAAATTTCATGAAGGGAATCTGAAAGTTTTTGAATTAGAAATGAAAGAAAAATAGCATTTCATGGTTTTTAATTTACATATATGTATGTGAAAATATTTAATCTCGTAAGCGGGAATTAAAATTATATTATTTCAAGTTAAAAGCGGTCTGCCGAGAAGGCAGACTTGATTTTACATTTCACCAAAAGACGATTATTAAATGAAATATTTTTTTACACTTATTTTTTTGTTGTGTCTTCTTACGAATAATTCAACCGCCCAAAAAGTGACAC
This sequence comes from uncultured Saprospiraceae bacterium, assembly GCA_963933585.1. Classification (GTDB taxonomy): domain Bacteria; phylum Bacteroidota; class Bacteroidia; order Chitinophagales; family Saprospiraceae; genus CAWVWD01. Next base: position 6,556 of record CAWVWD010000176.1, on the reverse strand, counting down.
AAACACTTCGAGGAACAGTCGTGGATGCGGTGGATAATTTGCCATTGAAAGGTGCAACGGTTTATTTGTTACCAAGTGAAATTACATTTGGAGTCGTAACGGATAGAAGTGGGAGCTTTCGCTTTGATTCTATTCCTGTTGGGCGATATCAATTAAAAATATCTTATGTTGGTTACAAGACCATTTTGCTTTCTGAGGTTTCATTGGAATCAGGAAAAGAAAGCGTGAAGCATATTGCGATGGAATTGGGCACGGAGGATTTGAATGAAGTGGTGGTAGTTGCTGGCCGTCCGAGTTTGAGTCCATTAAGCGTCCAGACGATTACAGCGGAACAAACACAGCGTTATGCAGCGACGTTTTACGATCCGGGAAGATTGGTCACGGCTTTTGCAGGCGTTATTAATCAGAATGATCAGGCGAATAATATTGTCGTTCGTGGAAATTCTCCAACATCCACGGTTTGGTGGCTTGAAGGGGCGGAAATTGTAAATCCAAATCATACCGCAAATGCGGGAACGGTTTCTGACCGAGTGATGCCAAATGGTGGCGGAGTCAATATTTTATCAGCTCAATTGTTAGGTGATTCTTACTTTTTTAATGGAAATTATCCGACACAATATGGTAATGGATTGGGTGGGATTCTGGATATGCGAATGCGAAAAGGAAACGAGGAACAGCGAGAATATACGGCTCAAATTGGTTTGATTGGTATAGATTTGGCGGCAGAAGGTCCTTTTCACAAAGATTATGCAGCGTCTTATTTAGTGAATTATCGTTATTCCACTTTAGGGCTTTTGAGCCAAATGGGCGTTCAGTTGGGCGATGAAGAGGTGGCGTTTCAAGATTTGTCTTTTAATGTGTCTTTACCCACCAAAAAATTTGGAAATTTAACGATTTTTGGAATGGCAGGTTCGAGTAGTAACTTCTTTGAAGCGCAGCGCGATACAGCTGTTTGGGATGTTCAAAAGGATAGACAAGATATTAATTTCACTTCACGAATGGGTGCTCTGGGCGTAACTTATAATGTTTTATTTGCTGCGGATAAAGCATTGTGGAAAACGACTTTTGTGGTTTCTAGTGCAAATTCTGAACGGGAAGCATTCCGCCTAAATGAGGATTACACTCGGAGAATTACGGATGTAGATGAAAGACAAGAAACGAAGGTTTCTTTTGCTTCGATGCTTCAATACCGTTTCTCGGATAAAGCGACTTTAAAAACTGGTTTAAACGCAACGCAGTATATTCCGATAGTTCGAGCTGGAAAATTCATCACGGAAGATTCTGTGCAGATTTTTTTAGAAGGATCTAGTCAGAATTGGTTATATCGTCCTTATGTTAACTTGCAATATAATCCAATTACACGATTACAATTTAATATTGGAGCTGCTTATGCTTATTATGCAGCGAATGGAACGAACTCGGTCGAACCCCTTTTTTCTGTGAAATATAACTTTAAGCATAATCAATCTTTGAGTTTTGCATATCGTTTGCAAGCTCAGCTTCAAGCGCCAACTGTTTATTTTGGTGCGAATATTACATCGGATATCTTCTTTCCGGATGATGGAGAATCTGGTTATAATGAGGAATTAGAAATGACGAAAGCGCATCATTTAGGTTTGGCTTATCAGACGAATATCTTAGATAAATTAAATATTAATGCAGAATTATATTATCAATCCCTTTTTGATGTGCCGATTATTAATAACGGAATTAGTACATTCTCAGCGTTGAATTTATTGGATGAAATCATTCAAGATACGTTGATCAGTGAAGGAACGGGAAGGAATTACGGTTTGGAAGTGACGTTACAAAAATTCATGGAAAATGGTTATTACTTATTACTGACCTCGACAATTTACGAATCTAAATATACGGCTGCAGACGGAATTGAGCGAGATACTAGATTTAATGGGAATTATGCCTTGGCATTGTCAGGAGGAAAGGAATTTCAGTGGCAATCAAAAAAAGGAAATACGAATGTACTTGGTATTAATATAAAAATGGTTTATCTCGGAGGTTTCCGTTCTACACCGATTGATATTACTCAATCTGTAAAATTAGACGAAACGGTATTTATAGAAAATAGAGCATTTTCCGAGCAATTGCCAAATTATTTCAAAACAGATTTTCGGGTTTATTTCAAGAAAAGTCGTCCAAAATATACGACAACTTTAGCATTGGATTTACAAAATATGACGAATCACCAAAATGTCGCTTACGATTATTTTGATACACAACAAGGAGCAGTCGTTACAAGGTATCAGTTAGGTTTGATTCCGCTTTTGGTTTACCGAGTAGCGTTTTAGTAAAAAACCGTGTCAGCTTTCAAAACTGACACGGTTTAATGGATAGAATTATTAATCAAAAACTATTTTCGATTAAAACCAATACCATCTTTTACATCTTGTTCCAATAAATTAAACTCGCTCACATCCTCGAAATTGATATAATTCATCACTTTCTCTGTACGCTCTTCTACATTCATTTGAGCCATTCGCAAGTGTTGCTTTTGAACGGATTGAGCGACAATTTTACGAATCGTCCGGGCATTACCAAAGTATTTATGTTTCGTTTTTACCAGTTTATCAATATACTTAATGATGTGAATTTTCGCCGCATCATCCAGCTGTAAATCTTCTTGTTCGATAAGCGTTTCCGCAATTTCAAATAATTGAGGTGTGTCGTAATCCTCGAAAATAAACTGCTTGTCAAAGCGAGATAATAAACCTGGATTTGCTTCCAAAAACATATCCATTTCTTTCGGATAACCGGCTACGATAACCATGAAATCACCCCGTTTATCTTCCATTTGTTTTAGTAAAGTTTCAATTACTTCTTTTCCGTAAGGATCATTACTATTCGTCAATGAATAGGCTTCATCAATGAACAAACCGCCGCCCATTGCCTCTTCAATCATTTTATTAGTTTTGATAGCCGTCTGTCCGCTATAAGCAGCGACCAAGTCTTTTCTATCGACTTCGACCAAATGACCACGTTCCAAGATTCCCAAACCTTTATAAATCTGAACAATCAAACGCGCAATCGACGTTTTACCAGTTCCAGGATTTCCTTTGAAAACAGTATGAAGAGAAAATGCTTTTCGAACGTCTTTACCAATTTCACGGTAATAACGAGCCAATTTAGCCATTTCTTCCACTTCTTTTTTAACCGAATCTAAACCGATTAAATCATGTAACTGCGTCAAAGCATCTTCCAATAAAGCGTCATCTATAGGAATTTGTGCCTTGCGATTTAAGCCTTTTGTGAATACTTTTTTAATATCTTTTAACTCGATAGTTGATAATTCATCATTCGTCAATTTAGCGATTCCTTCCTCATCTTTCATTAAACGAAGTGCCATGTTCTGTTTTGACTCTTCGATAATTCCATTTATCAAACGAGCATTTCCAAAGGTTTTCTTTCGATTACGGTAAAGGTCTACTACTTTTTTATGTAAATGTTTTTCACCTTCTTCTGAGAGTAAAACATCTCTTTTCTTAGATGCGAAACCAGCAATTGACATCAATTCATCTGGCAAATAATCAGGGAATTGAATCACATTACTTAGTCGAGAAGCCAAACCTGGATTTGAGTTTAAGAACACCGACATTTCCGCAGGATAACCGGCACAAACAATCGCTAAATCACCTTTTCCACCTGAAAGTTCGGTCAATAAGACCTCAATCACTTCTTTTCCGAAATCTTTTCCATCATCGCCACGATTCGTCAAGGAGTATGCCTCATCAATAAATAAAACACCTCCTCGTGCTTTCTCAATTGCCTTTTTTACCTTCGGAGCAGTTTGACCAATATATTCACCGACCAAATCTGCACGACCAACTTCATGCACTTTTCCGTGTGATAATAAATCCAGACTCCAGTAAATCTGTCCCAAAAGATTGGCGACCGTCGTTTTACCAGTTCCCGGATTTCCCATGAAAACAGCATTCAAATTAATCTTTTGACCTTCGTCAAAACCTTTATCTTTTCTAATTTTTATAAATTGCAAATAAGTCGCAATATCATTGATTTGCGTTTTAACGGTTTCTAAACCAATCAAATCTTCCAATGATTGTTTGGCTTCTTCAAAAGTTGGTTTTTCTTTATCCTCTTCTGCTACCTTAACCGTTGTTGTCAAACGGTTTTGTGTGACAAAGTATTGATATTCGCCATCCTGCTCAATACTTTCATCTCCAACGATAAATGGAATTACAGCCACCAATTGATCCATGAAAATTACTTCCAACGTATATGTATCTTTATACCAATATCCACCCGAATCTGCACCATAACCGGAATCCATCGTAATGGTTTCCCGATTATCCGTGAAGTTGTAGAAATACTGCATAAAGGCTTTGTGTTGTCCGGCATCATTATAAAAATTGAATTGTAATTCTAGTGGAAAATTATCGGTATAATTCAATAAATTTTCTAATTCCAATTCAATATTGATGTATTTTGTATCACTGTAACCAAAAGTTTTATAGTAAGTTCTATCTTTCAAAACCATTCCGGTACGAAGACTTTCAAACAGCTTAATATGGTTGATTTTAAAGTAAGGATTATTATCTGCCGTGATTAATCCACCATCAATGACATAAAAAAAGGTTTCACCGATGTAATCATCATTCATATATATTTGCCATCGATATTTTCCTTTTTTCCACCAACCGGAAGCTGGTGTTCCCCAACCTTCTCGAACATTAAATATATTGGTGTTTTTGCCAACTGTAAACTGCTTGACGAGTTCACAAAGTTGTTCACTATTTCCGGTATTCGTACAGACTAATTTGACTTCGAAATCCCACTCTTTTTCATCAAATAGTTTATTGTAAAATGCAAATTCACAATAAATATATTGACACTCCGCTTCATCAAAAACCATTCGATACTTCTTCGTATTAAAGAAGAGATTTTCCTTTGAGCCAAAGATTTTTAAATGTTGTAATTTATAATTACCACCGATTGCATCCTTTTTTTTTGCCATAAGTAGATTGAAATTATCGTAAAAAATACAGTTTGAGTATAAAATCAAAAATAGAAATATTGTGTTAAGATTACTAACGAATGAAGATTAAATAGTACACTTTTTTAATGTAATTGATTGAGAATCAAAAGGAATTTAAAAAATTAAAACGACTATTACGTTGAATTTATGTCAGAATCTCTTTCGAATAATGGAACTTAAATTTATAAAATTTGAAATTTTTACGAGTTGGGAGATTTCAGAATAAGTGTGAAATGAAGGAAGTATTCATTTTTATTACTGTAATTTAATATTGAAACTGTCTAAAAAATTCCCAGATTACAATCCCAGCCGAAACTGAAATATTCAAGGAATGTTTTGTTCCAAACTGTGGAATTTCAATACAATCATCGACTAAGGTCAATACCTCATTACTCACACCTTTTACTTCATTTCCAAAAACTAAAGCATACTTTTCATCGCTTTTGACTTTCACATCTTGCAACCAAGTTTTTTTTGTGACTTGTTCAATCGCAAAAACTTTAAAATCATCTTTTTTCAATTGTTGAACGGCTTCCGTTGTCGTATCAAAATATTGCCAATCTACAGATTCTGTAGCACCAATGGCCGTTTTCAAAATCTCACGATGTGGCGGCGTCGCCGAAATTCCACATAAATAAATCCCCGCTAAAGCAAAAGAATCTGCCGTCCTGAATGCAGAACCCACATTCAACGCACTTCGGATATTATCTAAGACCAAAATGATTGGTGTTTTTGATTGAGCTTTATATTCCTCCGGCGTCAAACGATTTAACTCCAACATGGATAATTTTCTATTCATCTTTTTTATATAATTAAATCGCATAGGTTTTCAAAACCGATACGGTTTCTGTTTCTAAATAAACAAAAAAAATCGTCACTCTGAAGAATTTTCAAAATGACGATTCGTACTTTAATATAGAATTGAAATAATTATGATTAGAATAATAAAGTATTTTATGATTCTAAGATTAATCTTCCAATAGATTCTTTCGTCCTTCTACATAAGTTCTCCAACGTTCCAAACATTTCATAAAACCATCAGTTGGTTCAGAATCGAAGAACATTTTTTCACCACTTCGAGGATGAACAAAACCTAATTCTTTGGCGTGAAGTGCTTGATGCGGTAACGCATCGAAACAATTCTCAACAAAGCGTCTATACTTTGTAAATACGGTTCCTTTTAGAACTCTATCGCCGCCATAACGAGAATCATTGAATATCGTGTGTCCCATATGTTTCATATGAACACGAATTTGGTGTGTTCTTCCAGTTTCCAATCGACACTCCACAAGGCTTACATAATAAAGGCGTTCCAAGACTTTATAATGTGTTACAGCGTGTTTACCTTCGTTTTCGTCTTCATGAACTGACATTTGCATTCGGTTCGTAGGATGACGACCAATATTTCCAATTATCGTTCCTTCGGTTTCCCAAGGTTCAGACCAAACAATCGCCCAATAACGACGGTGAATTGTACGATTAAAAAACTGTTTGGAAAGACTTGTCATTGCCAATTCAGTTTTTGCAATCACCATTAAACCGGTCGTA
>CAWVWD010000175.1:0-8093 GCA_963933585.1 uncultured Saprospiraceae bacterium | reverse complement strand
ATTTTATTGCTCCAAAATCTTTTCTCATTAGCAGAATGATGGATTTAAAACATTAATTTAAATTTAAAATTTAAACAGTGAATAATTTTGTTTTAAGTATTTTATTCAAAATAATGTATTAATACATAGCTTTGGATATCGTAGTTGATAATATATTTACATTGCTTTTTGTGCAATTAAAAGTTTATAATTTTGAAAAAAATGAATTAAAATTTGGTTTTTGTTGAATAGTGTATAGTTTTGCGATATGATTTATGTAATTATTGAAATAATTATTTTGATAATATGTAAATTCGGAGCAGAATTTTATTCTAAAAATATATAATTAAAAATTATGGAATTTACTATCATCATCAATATTATTATTAGTGTCATTATTTACTGTACCTGATGGTGAGATAGTTCTTCTTTTTTAATAAAAAAAACGCCTTTCTCATAACCTGAGAAAGGCGTTTTTACATTTAAAGAAAAATGTTAGTCAATATCGACTAATTGATAAAGCATTAACTTAAAATAGGTAAAGGCAGTGCCGTTTGCCCTACATATTGAAATATGGAATTAAATAAATATAGTAAACGATTAACGCAAGATGTTACGCAGCCCGCTTCTCAAGCAATGCTTTATGGTGTTGGTTTGACAGATGAAGATATGAAAAAAGCTCAGATCGGAATCGTGAGTACAGGTTACGAAGGGAATACTTGTAATATGCATCTGAACGGACAAGCTGCAGAGGTCAAAAAGTCTGTGGTTGAAAATGATTTGGTTGGTTTAATTTTTAATACGATTGGTGTTTCTGATGGTATTGCGAACGGAACGAAAGGAATGCGTTATTCTTTGCTTTCTCGGGAGATTATTGCAGATTCTATCGAGGCCGTTGCTGGCGCTCATTATTACGATGGTTTGGTGACGGTGGTTGGTTGTGATAAAAATATGCCCGGTGCAATGATGGCTTTAGGTCGTTTGAATCGTCCTGCGATTTTGCTATATGGTGGAACTATCTTTTCGGGTTGTTGGAAAGGTGAAAAGTTAAATATTGTTTCTGCTTTCGAGGCTTTGGGTGAGAAGATGCAAGGCACGATTTCAGATGAAGATTATCAAGGTATTATTAAAAATGCTTGTCCGAGTGCTGGTGCTTGTGGCGGAATGTACACGGCAAATACAATGTCATCAGCGATAGAAGCGATGGGCATGTCGATTCCTTATTCTGCTTCAAATCCTGCTTTAAGTCCTGAAAAAGCAGAAGAGTGCAAACATATTGGAAAATATATTCGATTGCTGTTAGAAAAGGATATCAAGCCTCGGGATATTGTTACTAAAAAAGCATTGGAAAATGCGGTAACGGTGATTATAGCTTTAGGTGGCTCAACGAATGCAACTTTGCATTTACCAGCAATTGCGCACAGTTTTGAGATTGATTTCACATTGGATGATATCCAAAGAATTAGCGATAAAACGCCTTACATCGGTGATTTGAAACCGAGTGGAAAATACATGATGGAAGATTTACACGCTGCTGGTGGCGTGCCTGCAGTTATGAAATATTTGTTATCAAAAGGAATGTTGCATGGGGATTGTATGACGGTAACCGGTAAAACGATTGCAGAAAATTTAGCTGTAGTTAAAGGATTTACAGCAGGTCAAAAGGTTGTGTTACCAATAGAAACGCCATTGAAAAAGAATGGACATTTACAGGTTTTGTATGGCAATTTAGCGGAGAAAGGTGCGGTTGCAAAAATCACAGGAAAAGAAGGCGAATATTTTGAAGGGCCGGCAGTTGTTTTCAATAGTGAATTTGAAGTGATTGATGGGATTTCAGATGGAAGGATAAAAAAAGGAAATGTGGTGGTGATTCGTTACGAAGGGCCAAAAGGTGCACCTGGTATGCCTGAAATGTTGAAACCGACCGCTGCAATTACGGGAGCAGGTTTGGGTAACGATGTGGCGTTGATTACGGACGGTCGTTTTTCGGGTGGAAGTCATGGTTTTGTGGTGGGTCATGTGAGTCCTGAAGCACAAGATGGCGGCACGATTGGCTTGGTAAAAGATGGGGATATTATCAGATTAGATGCAATTAATAATACGATTGATGTGATACTTACGGAAGAAGAAATCGCAGTACGTCGAGCAGAATGGCAACAGCCGCCTTTGAAGGCGACTTCTGGTGCTTTATATAAGTATGCAAAGCTTGTTTCGTCAGCTGATAAAGGCTGCGTAACAGATTTATAAAACGGTTGACGAACGCTTCGCTTGACGGATATACGATCATCTGTCAAGTAAAGCGACCGTCAACCGTAAAAAAAATAACAATGGAAATTTTAGAATTAGAAACGAAACCTAAAACGGCAGTAAAAATGATTACAGGTGCAGAAGCAGTTGTGAAAAGTTTAATTGCAGAAGGCGTTCAGATAATTTTCGGTTATCCTGGTGGCGCAATCATGCCTGTTTATGATGCACTTTATGATTATGAAGACCAAATTCAGCACATTTTACCTCGACATGAACAAGGTGCAACACATGCTGCGGAAGGTTACTCAAGAGTTTTGAGAAAAACTGGTGTTTGTATGGCGACTTCTGGTCCTGGAGCGACTAATTTGGTAACCGGAATTGCAGATGCAATGTTGGATTCTGTTCCAATGGTTTGTATCACCGGACAAGTATTTAGTAAGGTTTTGGGAACGGATGCATTTCAAGAAATTGATGTAATCGGTGTAACGACTACGATCACGAAATGGAATTATCAAATCACGAAAGCGGAGGAAATTCCTGCTGTTTTTGCGAAAGCATTTTATATTGCAAATTCAGGCCGTCCTGGTCCTGTTTTGATTGATATTACCAAAGATGCTCAATTGGAATCATTGGAATTTGCATATGAAAAAATGTTTAAAATTCGCAGTTATCATCCAAAACCAAAACTGATAAAATCAGAATTGGAAGCGGCGGTAGAGTTGATTAATAATGCCAAAAAACCGATGATTTTGGCTGGTCATGGAATTCAGATTGCAGACGCAGAAAAGGAGTTTAGGACATTTGTAGAAAAGACTGGAATTCCTGTCGGTAGTACGATTCATGGTTTGGGTTCATTACCAAATGCACATGATCTATTTGTCGGAATGTTAGGCATGCACGGAAATTATGGACCGAATTTATTGTCTGCAGAAGCAGATGTAATTATCGCAATCGGAATGCGTTTTGATGATCGGGTAACTGGAGATTTAGATAAATATTTGCCGAATGCAAAAGTTGTTCATATAGAAATTGATAAATCGGAAATTAGCAAAAATGTATTTGCAGATGCTCCGATTCATTCTGATGCAAAAATGGCGTTGCAGGCTTTATTACCATTGGTAACCGAAAAGTCGTATCCGGAATGGTTGGCGAAATTCGCGGCATGTGCGAAAATCGAAAAAGTAAAAGTAATTGATAAAGATATTCAGGCTTCGCCAAACGGAGAAATCCGAATGGGACAAGTCGTGAAGGAAGTGTCTAATCAAACGAAAGGATGTGCAATTGTCTGTACAGATGTTGGGCAACATCAAATGATTGCAGCAAGGTATTATGATTATACAACGTCAAATCAATGGGTTTCGTCTGGCGGTGCTGGTACAATGGGCTACGGTTTGCCAGCTGCAATTGGTGCAAAAATGGGGCGACCAGATAAGGAGGTTGTTACTTTTATTGGCGATGGCGGTTTTCAAATGACGCTTCAAGAATTGGGTTTGGCGGCTCAATGGAATGTTGGCGTGAAAATCGTTTTATTGGATAATACCTTTTTAGGAATGGTGCGTCAATGGCAAGAGCTATTTTTTGACAGGCGTTATTCTTCGGTACACCTTCAAAATCCTGATTTTGTGAAAATTGCAGAAGGCTTTGGTGTTCCAGGAAGAAAAATCACAGATCCTGCGGATGTTCCTGCGGCAATTGAGGAAATGTTAGCACACACGGGGCCTTATTTATTGCATTGTATGGTCGAAAAAGAAGATAATGTTTTTCCGATGGTGCCGAGCGGGAAAGGTGTTTCGGAGATTATTTTAGAAGCACCAACTAAGTAATTTATTTTGAAATAAACCTGACGGGTTTTTAAAACCCGTCAGGTTTGCCACCAACTAAAAATGAAAGAATATACTATATCAATATTTTCGGAAAACGAGATCGGCATTTTGAGTCGAGTGGTAACTGTTTTCACAAGACGACATATTAATATCGAAAGTATCAATGCGTCGATGTCTTCTATTAAAGGTATTTATCGCTATACGATTGTGGTTAATGTAACGGAAGAAATGATTAAAAAGCTGACGGCCCAGTTGGATAAGCAAGTTGATATTTTGAAATCATTTTATAATGAATCTTCTGAAATCGTCTATCAAGAAATTGCACTTTATAAAGTCCCGACAGATGTCTTTATGAATGGCGATAAGGTGGAAAACTTAATTCGTTCACACAATGCTCGGATTTTAAGTATTGAACCAAAATATATTGTGCTTGAAAAAACTGGACATCAAAGTGATACAACCGCATTTTTTAAAGCATTGGAAAATTTCGGTGTATACGAATTTGTTCGCTCGGGAAGAGTAGCGGTTTCTAAACCAATGGAACAATTGAACGCTTATTTGCAGTCGGTAGAGACTTAACTGGACTAATGTATGATTAATTCGTTCCTACCTTGCTAATGGGAAGGGTCAGGGATGGGTTTAAGCAGAAAGGGTTGACTTATTGACTATTAAATTATAACTATTAAAGTTTTTATTAAATAACGGTTTTTTGCGTTAGTCGGTCATCGAATGCCGAATACCAAATACCGAATACCAAAAATTGAAAAATCATGGCTAAGATTAATTTTGGCGGAGTAGAAGAGAACGTAGTAACAAGAGAAGAATTTCCATTAGCGAAAGCGAGAGAAGTCTTAAAAGATGAAGTGATTGCTGTATTAGGTTATGGTGTTCAAGGTCCTGGACAAGCATTGAATTTGAAAGATAATGGTTTTAATGTGATCGTTGGACAAAGAAAAGAATCGAAGACTTGGGATAAAGCGATCGCTGATGGTTGGGTTCCTGGGGAAACACTTTTTCCGATTGAGGAAGCTTGTGAAAAAGGTACTATTTTACAATACTTATTATCTGATGCTGGACAAATTTCAGCTTGGGAGACGGTAAAAAAACATTTGACTCCTGGTAAAGCATTATACTTTTCTCATGGTTTCGGGGTAACATATCATGAGCAAACTGGCATTATTCCTCCTGCTGGAGTGGATGTTATTTTGGTTGCGCCAAAAGGTTCTGGAACGTCTTTACGTCGTTTGTTCGTGGCTGGAAAAGGTTTGAATTCAAGTTTTGCAATTTTTCAAGATGCGACTGGTAAAGCGAAAGAAAGAGTCGTTGCTTTAGGAATTGGTGTTGGTTCTGGTTACTTGTTTGAAACAACTTTCAAAAAAGAGGTTTACTCTGATTTAACTGGAGAAAGAGGTGTATTGATGGGTGCAATCGCTGGTGTTTTTGAAGCACAATATCATGTATTACGTGCAAACGGTCATTCACCATCAGAAGCATTTAATGAAACAGTGGAGGAATTGACACAGTCATTAATGCCTTTGGTTGCTGAGAATGGAATGGATTGGATGTATGCGAATTGTTCAACTACGGCTCAAAGAGGTGCTTTAGATTGGAAAGATAAATTCCGTGATGCGACAAAACCTGTTTTTGAAGACCTTTATGAAAGTGTGGCTTCTGGTAATGAAGCAAGAATTACTATCGAAGCGAATGGTAAGGATGATTACCGAGATTCTTTGGAAGTAGAATTGAAAACTTTGAGAGAAAGCGAAATTTGGCAAGCTGGTGCAGCTGTGAGAAAGTTGCGTCCAGAGAATAAGTAATTCGGGTTGTGAGTTGCGAGTTACGGATTTTATACTCGGATTATATAAGGCACATTGTTCCATTGTTAAATGGTTTCATTGTTATTTGATAGACATCTCAAACTGGGCATTTTTTGAATGTTTGGTTTGAGATGTTCTTGTTTTATTAATTATAATTTCAGATTATGAATAGATATAAATATTTTTTAATACTAATCATATTCGTCAGTTGTCAAGTAAGTAATAAATCAATATCAAGTGATGTAACGGGAGGTTTTTATGAAACAAGTTCGAGTGGCAAGATTTTTTATTTTTTTGATAAAAATCATCATAAAGAGTCATTGAAATTAGATACTGAAACGCTTATTGCACTAAAGTATGTTAAAAAAGTTAAGGTTGTTAAAAATGCCTTCAATTCTAAAAATGATGCGTTACAAATAAAATTTGATAAAAAAGGTGTAGTACTTTTTAAAGAAATGACGGAAAGGAATATTCGTGGTAAAGAGGTTTGCTTTGTAATAAATAATAAGATTGTTCACAGCAGCTTTATGATGTCGGCTGTAGATACAAATGATTCTTTTTTAATGTTTTACTCCGAAGAATGTTTGAATTATACATTAAAATATTTGAAACATTCCGATAAATAAGTTTTATCCGTAATAGATTTTGTTCCGAGAACTTGTAGGTACAATAGAATTACTACAGCTCATTAACAAGCCTAAAGAATATAAATTTTACAAAAAAAATGGAAACAGCAACGATAAGTAATACAACTACGAAAATGGACACCTACTTTCCACAAATAAAATCAGTCACTCAAGCACAATTACGATTACAAGGCGTGATTCGAAAAACGCCATTAGAGTTACATGATGGATATTCAGAGCGATTTTCTGCAAATATTTCTTTAAAAAGAGAAGATTTACAGCAAGTGCGTTCTTATAAAATTCGGGGTGCGTATAACAAAATAAGTAGTTTGACAGCTGCGGAAAGTGAGCATGGAATCGTGTGTGCGAGTGCTGGAAATCATGCACAAGGTGTGGCGTTATCTTGTTTCAAATTAAAAATAAAGGGAACGATTTTCATGCCGACGACGACACCAAAACAAAAGGTTAGAAAAGTCAAATCCTTTGGTAAATCTATGGTTGACGTGATTTTAGAAGGGGATACTTTTGATGATGCGAAAGCAGCTTGTGACCATTTTGCAGCCGAAAATAAATCGACTATTGTTCCGCCTTTTGATGATAGAAAAGTAATAGAAGGACAGGCAACCGTCGGAATGGAAATTTTGGAACAACACAATGAACCTATTGATTATTTGTTTATGCCAATTGGTGGAGGCGGGTTGACTTCTGGTGTGTCTGCCATTTTTCAAGAATTAAGTCCAAATACGAAAATCATCGGGCTTGAACCTACGGGCGCACCTGCGATGTACGAATCCCTGAAAATGGGGGAGGTCGTGACGTTAACGAAGATTGATACTTTTGCGGATGGCGTTGCGGTGAAACGAGTCGGACAATTAAATTTTGATATTTGCAAAAAGACATTGAGTGATATACGATTGGTGCACGAAGGTAAAATTTGTGAAACAATGCTGGAATTATATGACGAAGATGCGATTGTGGTAGAACCTGCGGGAGCTTTATCATTAGCAATTTTGGACGATTTTGCAGAAGAAATTAAAGGGAAAAACGTGGTTTGTGTCATTTCTGGGGGTAATAATGATATTGCTCGAACGGCTGAAATTCGGGAAAGAGCTTTGTTATATAAAGGTTTAAAACATTACTTTATTGTCAATTTTCCACAGCGTGCCGGAGCGTTGAAAGAGTTTGTAAATGATGTTTTGGGTGAAAATGACGATATTGTTTTCTTTGAATATAATAAAAAAAATAGTCGAGAAATGGGTCCGGCTTTGGTCGGTATCGAATTAAAATTTGCTAAGGATTTTGAAGCTTTGAAAAACCGTATGATTGAACATAATTTCTTAGGCGAATATTTGAACGAAAAGCCGAGTTTATTTAGGTATATTTTTTAGTGCCGACGATTTTAGTCGTCAGTTAATATATTAAAATCGTTGATTATCAAAAAAGCCTTGTGAACATCAAATTCACAAGGCTTTTTTGATGTTTCCTAAATATAAAACCCTCTAATCCAAAAGAATCTTTATTTTTGGTTTAATAATTTTTTTCATACCACTATACATTTTGATTTTCTGGCAAAGACCTGACAGGTTTTAAAAACCTGCCAG
>CAWVWD010000174.1:0-8101 GCA_963933585.1 uncultured Saprospiraceae bacterium | reverse complement strand
GACAAATTTTGATATAAAATCTACTCGACACTATTAACTTGACTTACTACTTAGATATTAGATTGATTTAGCTTTTTCTTGAGAAGTTAGTACAAAAATTACTTTTATATTGTTGCAAATAATTTAAAATCAGTTGATTAGATGAATGGCGTTTTTAAAATGTCTTTCGTCTAATCGAACTTTAGGGTGGTAGCTGGTTTGAAAATAAAAACATGGACAATCAATTGATTAATTAGCTGTTTTAAATTTTGTAAAAGTGCTATTTTTAATATCAAAGGAAAGCTGAAAAATTGTCATTACGGAATCTAAAATTTGTGATAGAAAATTATCGTAGTTTTAATATTTTTGTAGGATAATATTTTTATAAATAATTGGTTATCAAAGAAGTGCGTAATTGTTAGAAACTATAAATTAAGCATATTTAAGATAACTTTAAAATAATATTTAACCAATTTAAAATCGTCAAAAATTAGGTTAACTGTCTAATTTAAGCTTTTAAAAGTCACCATTTCTCTTTAGGATTGAGTATTTATAGTTCTTATTTTTTATATACATTTATTAATGCTTCTGAAATCACCTCCCAAGTGAAGGCACTTTCAATCATTTTTCGAGCATTGCGACCTTTACGTGAGATAGATTTATCATTAAAATCTCGCTCGGCGAGTTGTAATTGATGAGTTATATTTTCAGATTTATTTTCTTTGTAACAATAGCCGGCATTCCACTCTCTGAGGTAGTCATTTGCGTTTGTTGCTTCGCTACACAAGCAGGGTAACCCCAAGGCCGCAGCTTCCAAAACAGCTGTTGGAAAACCTTCCATACGTGATGTATGCACGAAAATATCAAAATTGGCTAAATATTCAAATTTTTCGTCGCCAAACTTTGCTCCATGAAAAGTTAATCGGCTTGAAATATTTAATCGTGCCGCCTGATTTTTCAGAAAGTCCATATCTTCTCCATTTCCCACGAGCTCCAATGTTCCCGTTCCGCCATTCTTCATATAACCTGCAAAACCATCTAATAATAAATCCAAACCTTTATGGTTTTTGTCTAATCGTCCTAAAAATCCAAAAATCGGATTTTTTCTTTGGGATTTGTCGATAGAAACCGTAGGAATTTGGGATAGGTCTTGACCATTTGGAATCATCACAGTATTGTTCGTCTTTGGCATTAATCTCTTTACATTTTCCACTTCAGATTTTCCCAACAGATGAACCATTTTTGCATTTTGCAAAATATATTTTTCAATAAAAAAGAAATAATATTTTTTGATAAAAGCGTTCTGCTGCATCGCTATTGGCCCAAGTGAACCATGAGAAGTATAGACGTAAGGAATATTATATTTTGTTAATAATTTAGCAATATGAGCGAACTCTTTAATGAATGAACCATGAATATGAAAAACAGTATCTTTAGATAATTTTGCGATTGCATTTCGGATAGATTCATGAATATTAATTTTGCTTGGAATTGCTTGAAAAAGCGTTGTTTTGTAGTTACGAGTGGGATAATTTTCTTCCAGTGAATGTGTAATACCCCAAACTGTCACGTCATAACCCAAATTTGTTTGGGTTGTTGCCAGGTTATGGGCGACTTTATTTACACCATTCATCCTTTCCGGATTTGCTTTACCAAGTACTGAGTGAATTATTTTCATGCGATTATAAGTCGTGATTGTTACAGTGGCAAAATACAATTTTTATTTGAAAAAAAGTTTATGATGGAAAGTCAATAGTGATAAATTTCTCTTTATTCAGAGGTGACTAGGGCACAGGTAACAAATAATCTACCCACCCTAACTTGTCATTTTACTTCTAAAAAACTTAAAAAATAAATCCGTAATTAGGCTATACAATTATTTTTATAGACTATTTATTACTTGCTCGCTTAACTCAAAGTATCTTATTTCTACAAGAAACATTTAGATTAAAACAATATTCAAAACAGATTTTATCTCGATAGGTTGAAATTTGAAATCGTGTATTCAGTTTTTTCATAGAATTGTAATTAATAAAAAATGATGCAGATTTAATGACAAAAGTAAAACATATAAAGGATTTTAACGTAATTGATTATATTGCGCCTAGAAAACACTATACCTAAAAGTACCCAATTTTTATTTATGAGAAAAAGAGTTGAATCATAAAACAGTTTTATTGTATTGACTGCTGTTTCATGTTTCGTAATTTTATAATTCACGAAAAATGACTTTTTAGTCCTAAATATGAGAAAAAACAACGAAATCAATTTATCCTCAAAAATATCAGAGACCAAGGATGTTTCCAAAGTAATGATGTCTGATATTTTTGAGGAGGCAAAAAAAGATGGGACTTGTTATATTTTATTAGTCGAAGATCACACGATGAGTCGAATGTTAGTCAAACGGTTTTTAGTAAAATGTGGCTATACCGTAGATGCTGTTGAAGATGGAGAATCTGCTTTATTACTGATTGAAATTAGTCATTATGATTTAATTTTAATGAATCTGGGGTTACCGGGAATTGATGGTTATGAAACTACAAGGTCTATTCGAGCGACTAAAAATATTAATTCCGATATTCCAATATTAGCGTTGACAAGTCTTTCAGAAAAGGAAGTCAATAGGAAGATGGATAAGGTTGGTATAAATGATTATATTGGTAAACCATTCAACCCTGAAGAATTATACAAAAAAGTAAAACATTACGCTTTTGATAAAAGATTTTAGGTTTTCGTTAGTCATCAGTTGATTTCGAGTCAACTGATGATTAATTCTAACTTCTCCTAAAAAAAATATTAACAAGAATCGCAATTGCAATACCTAAAACCATTATAAGACTTTCCGTAAGGAATTCAAGTGTGAAAAAAAAGTTATAAAAGCATCGATAATAAACAAACCTACAAGACCTCCCAAACTATCATCTTTCTTATTCGCTGAACTGTGATTAGTAGCTTTTCCAAGTTGCCTTTCTAAAGCCTTTTCCCGTTTCCAATTTGCAAGAATATCCTAGTTTTCAATTTTTTAAACAATTGCTTCACGGATAAAATCCTTTATTGGTTGATGATTTCTTATCGAAAAATCATAAAAATGAATCGGTTTATGAATGGTATTAATTAGAGTTTTATCAAGAAAATATTGAAGTGTCAATTGAATTCTGTCTTTTCTCTTAGTGTTTTGCTGATTAATAGTAACCTTATTATTCTGAATATTGTCATATTCCCAACCTTTCACTTTACCAATAAATCAATAATAGAAAATAAATATTCTTTAGAAATTCGCTCCGAAAGTAGATAAAATTCCAAAGATATAATTCGTTTAATAAACGTTATGAAAAAGTAGAAAGCTGGAATAAGGCATAATAACACCATTAAAGTTGAAGCCCCAAAATAAGTGATTATTAGAAATATGAAACTCATAAAGAATCCGATAATTGGAAAGCCGATAGGATTCAAATATTCATATTTTGCAATTGGTATGGGTTTTTTATATAATCATTTTTAGCGTATAAAATTTGAACCACAAAAGTTATAAAAGAATACATAAGTTTTGATTATGGCTTTGCCAAAATACAAACAATACCCAGGAAGTGAATGCTACAACTCAGGTGATTTCTGTATTTCAATTTTTCACGACAACCCTTTTTAGATAATAAATGTAAACCAATTGCGATAAACCTTGTGTTACAAAAATCCCAACCAAAACGCCAACCAGACCAAATTGTCCAACCAACGGATAAGCCAATATTAAACTAAAAACAGCGCCCAAAACATAGGAAATGAACATCGGTTTCGTAATTTCTAACGTCAATAATGCAAACCGCAACGGATGCCCAATAAACACCAGAATATAAGTCAAACAAAAGCCAATGACCAAATAACTGTATTCGATGTATTCCGCACCGTAAAGGAAATCTATAATATGTGTTCTTAAAATAGCTAAAAGTAATAATATTCCACCCACTAGAATGCCCGCTCGACCAGTGATATAAATTAAATAAGTTTTAAGCTGTTTCAAGCCGCCTTCTTTATAATGCAATGCTGCTTTTACAGGAACCATGTTTTCCATTGCTAAGAATAAAACGTGCGTTAATCCCATTACGTTTTGTACGATTCTCACCGCTCCAACTGCCGCCTCACTCATCAAAGCTGCGGCAACGATGATGAAAAAATTCCCCGAAAACCATTGTAATAAAGCCGTTCCAATCAACCATTTTGAAAAAGTAAAATGGTAGAGAACCGTTTCTTTTAGAATAGTTGTGTTAAAATTAAAGGAGAAATATTTAAATAAACCTAAGGCAACCACTACAAAATGAGCTATTCCAATTCCGATTAATGCATTCGTTACACTCAAATTATCATAATACCAAAGCACGAAAATCGCTAAAAAATGTCCGCCAAATAGAATAATATCTAAAATTAATGCAAAAACCACATCTTGCTTCACAAACGATTGACTCCGATAAAAATCATAGATTAAATGCAAAACCACAATGCTCGGCATAACCCAAAACCAACGATTATCTGTAATTTCAATCTCGAAATATTGTCCAAACAAAAGAAATATAAATACAAAAATACCAATTCCAAAACTTGTCAAGTATTGCAAATAGTGTAATGTCGCAATATATTTTACGGACGCTTCACTTTCTTTTTTCGGTGCTAATGACATCATCGGACGAGTCACAAACGCCTGATTAATACTTTTGCCAAATAATACAATCATCCATAATAACGCAAATAATCCATAACCATCAATGCCCAAAACCCTCGCCAAGGCGATTCCAATCAAGAAATTACTGCCGCTGACAACTGCCTGGTCAGCTAGTGCAATAATCGTGGACGAATACGCTTTTAGTTTTTGTAGCATTTTTTTAGATGTTGGATTGCTTCGCTTTTAGATTCTAAATTTTAGACCACTTTACTTTTGGATGTTAGAAAATCGTGCATCATCTAACGTCTAGAATCGAAGCGGTCTAAAATCTAATGTCTATCTTAAAATTTCTTCCGATTCAAAGCCATTGCATTCATTATCCAATTCGGCAACGGTTTTTTCGGATCTCGATTTTGTAAATTTATCGACCAACCAATCGCAGGAATTAAAGGTACTTTATGTGTTTCCACGAATTCAATCAGCGTTCCATCTGGATCTTCCAAATATCCCCAATGTCCATTTGCTTCGCCCATTCCAAAATCAGGATTACTCAACACAGAGAACGGAAAACCTGCCGCTTCACATTCTTTCACCAACTGATTCATATTTCGAATATCAAAACATAAATGAATATAACCCAATTCGCCCCAATATCTATTCTCAAAAATCGTATTCGGTGTACGGCTTTTCACCTCTACTAATTCAATCTGGCTTTCGCCCAATAAGGGGGTAAAACCACCAACTCGCTTCTCTGAATGCCCCAACAAAACGCGACGCATCTCTTCTCCGCCACCTGGTACACCATCCAAACTATCAAACGTTCCTGTCAGATCCGACAAGACTTTATCATAACCCAACACATCAGAAAACAACTTCAAAACGGCTTCAATATTAGAGACGCCAAGCGTCGCACCACAAATTCCACCAATATCATTCTTCTGCTTGAACCAAGAACCAAACTCTTTAATTTCCAAAATATTATCAAAAGGATCTTTAATAAAGAAGGCTTTTGAGCCATCCGGATTTTCGATTATTTCAGTTAAGATATTTACCTTTTCCGCTTTTAATCGGTCGTAAGATTTTTTAATATTATGTGATTTTATTTTCATAATATTAATACCTAAATCGCCGAATTGAACCGGATTTTTGGGCGGTTGTGATACATGTTCTGTATGTTGCCAAATCTCATAGCCACTTCCACCATTCAAGTTCATAGCCAAAATCGCCCGTTTCTGACGAGGTTTTCCACCCATATATTTCGCCATGAAAGTCGCTTCATTATTATCATCGAATACACAAATATCCGCTTTTAAAACCGTTCCGTACCACTTAAAACCGGCTTCTGCATCTCGAACACCCACACCAATTTGTTGGATTCCGTATATTAATTTTTCGCTCATTTTTTATTTTTTATATAATATCGAGTTTATTCGATAGGATTTTTTTTGGAATATTACTGCGAATTTACGATTTATGATGGTAAGTTAAAACACAAATATAGAAATTGACTGAAGAGGTTCTATTAGTTATCCCGTTCTATTTAGACAAAAACTTTTTAAATATAATATATTCCTTAACTTCGCAAACTAAATCTAAAACAAATTCAACACAATAAAAAATATCATGCAAGACGCATTTTCATACTTTAAACGAACTCGGAATTTAAATCTAAATATTAAGAACCCGAATGTCATTTACTTAAAATTGGATTTTGATGAGAATGGAGCTTTTCTGGATGTGGTAGATAAAAAAGGGACACCGATTGAAGTCAATTATTTGAGTTATAGCGGTGCTTTACGGAATGTTTTGAAAAGTATTGAAACGATTGTTGAGCGGAATAGCTTTGTGATTGATTGGGAAAAAGGTAGTTCGGATAGTGTTTATTTGGCAGATAATGACCATTTAGTTTGGCAGTTGCAGCGGTGTGATAACTTAGTGGATAAGGATTTGAAACCGATAATTTTTGCGAAAGAAAATGCAACGCTTCAGTTGCAAATCATAGAAAATTTTGAAAGTGAAAAAGCGTTACAAGCAATTCCAACCTTAACGCATCAAGAAGTAGACATTGAACTTTTTCAATTGGTAACGGAAAATTTTGTCTTATCGAATAAGAATAAATTAATTGAATTATTACCATTAGGAAGTAATTTTAAAGCCTTACCATTTTTTAATGCCGTTTTTAATAAAGCTGAAATCCGACAGTTTTTGTCCCTTTTTGTTTCTAATATTAATAATGTCGAAATCATTTTTGAAGATTATGAAATGAAGCCGTCGGAGGAAAAAGTCATTGCAGAGCCGGGTTTGGTATTTGAAAAGATTGATGAAAATGAGGCGTTATACATGCGTGTCAAGCAGATTGTACCGAGTTTAGGTGTTGATTTTTTAGATCAATATGATGTTTTTCAAATTGCAGAATTGAACGAATTAGAAAAAACAATTTTAATAAAATACCTTGACCAACAACCAATTGAGGATTCATTTAATGAAATTCAAAAACTTTTAGATAAAAATGCGCCGAAGCAAAAAGGCAAGCGAAAAAGTATGGATAATGCCATTCGGGAAGATGATTTATTTATTATTCCGAAGGAAACAGCAAGCAATTTTATTTATAATGATTTGCCATCGTTGTTATTAAATTATAAAGTTTTTGGAACGGAAAAATTGAAATCATATAAAATTGTTACCACACAACCAACTTTAAGTCTGAAATTATCACATGGAATTGACTTTTTGGAAGGTGATGCAGAATTGGATTTTGGAACAGAAAAAATATCGCTTTTCAATGCGTTAGGACAATTTGGAAAACAAAACTATATCAAATTAAGCGATGGTTCTCATGCCATTGTGAATCAAGATTATATTGATAAATTACGTCGATTATTTCAAAAGAAAAAAGGTGGTAAAGCGAAAATTTCTTTCTTCGATTTACCGTTAGTGGCGGATCTGATTGATGAAAAAGTAGCCGAAGCAACGTTCAAAAAATCAAGAGCAATTTTTGAAGGCTTTAATAACTTAAAATCAAAACGAACTCGCATTCCGAAAGTAAACGCAACACTTCGACCATATCAAAAAGAAGGTTATAAATGGCTTAAATACTTGTATGACAATAATTTAGGGGGTTGTTTGGCGGATGATATGGGTTTGGGTAAAACCTTACAAGCGATTACACTTTTATCATCAATTTATCCAAAAGCAAAGAAACCAACCTTGATTATCATGCCCAAAAGTTTGTTGTATAATTGGGAAAAAGAGGTTAGAAAATTTGCTCCCGAGTTAGATGAATTTATTTATTATGGTTCAGATAGAAACTTCGAGGAAGCATTGAAACATCAGATTTTATTCACGACTTACGCCATTGCTCGTAACGATATTGAAAAATTAAAAGAGGTCGATTGGTTAAATGTGATTCTGGATGAATCGCAAAATATTAAAAACATAAACGCTCAAACGACAAAGGCAATTATGTTGCTA
>CAWVWD010000173.1:0-8105 GCA_963933585.1 uncultured Saprospiraceae bacterium | reverse complement strand
GATGCTGGATCATTTTATCAAGGTTTGGTGAAAGTGGGACAGAATGGTTTGTATGGTTTCATTAATGAAGATGGGGAAACGGTTGTACCGTTGGAATATCAAGCCGTTGGCGATGTTTTTAGTGAAGGTTTATTGAAGGTGAAACTGAAAAGTAAGTGGGGATTTGTGAATCTAAAAGGGGAATTAATTATTGACACGAAATATGATGAAGTCAGTAATTTTAATGATGGTTTGGCGAAAGCTTTAAAGAACGAGAAATGGGGATTTATAGATGCTCAAGGGGAGAAAATTATCCCATTAAAATATCAAAAAATTAGCTTTTTTATTGATGGAATTGCGAAGGTTCAGAAAGGGAGAAAATGCTTTTTTATTGATAAAAAGGGGAATATGGTGAAGGAATGTGATTGATGTGTTCATATGTTGTTGTGTTGTTTCGATAATACGACAACACAACAAAATATCAATATATTATTGTAACTGTTCCATGCTACGAACTAAAAGTCTGCGGCGATTGAAACTAATAATATTTTTCTTTTTCAATTCGTTCAAAACCGTGGTGACGGTTTGGCGAGAAGTTGCGGTAAGATTTGCAATTTCTTGATGTGTTAAGAAGCCTCGAACTTCGACTTCAAAACCTACTTTACGTCCTTTATCTGTGGCTAATTCTTTTAGAAAATCAATGACACGAGTTCGGGAATCTTTGAATACCAAGGATTCTAAGCGTTTTTCCATTTTTAATAATCGAGAACCGATAATCTTCATCATAAAGGTTTCTAAACCGGAATGTTCTCGCATTAATTCATTCATTTCAGTTACGGTTACTAAACACGTTTCTGTGTTCTCCATTGCAATCGCAAAATTTCGACGTTTACTTTCGCCTAAAAGTGATAATTCTCCAAAAACTTCTCCTGCTTCAAGAATTGCTTTTGTAATTTCTTTTCCATCCTTGGAGTAGGTCCCTATTTTGATTTTTCCAGTCGTCAAAAAATAGACTTTATCTGCATGCTCATTCGGAAGATATACGTAATCTCCTTTTTTGAATACTCTTTTGATATGGTCGTGAGCAGCATTTTTATTTGGACAGAAAATTCCTGTTACATCAATATTCTCAAGAAACCAAAGTGATTGATTCTCCATATTTTTTTGTTTTGATTGGATACTATTGCCGGCGAAGGTAGTTGTTTATTGGTTTTACTCAAAGCAGAGTGTAGGTTTTAACCTTAATCATACTTTAAGTATTTTAAAAATACTTATTTTATAAAGTAATATTTTAGCATATATGATTATAAAAAGGACGAATGGCTAAAACCTATTGAATATATGGATACATTTATTTATAAATATTTGATTGGTTTTTAAAATTTATTAGGTCTGATTGTCAATGGTTTATGGATTCAAAATTATAACCTAAGTATAGTATAAAATAGGTCCGGGTCTATAAGTAGATCGGGCTAAATAGCCGATACTTAATTATTTATAAAAAGCATAAAATATAATATTATAAATAAAAATATATCTATTTGGCTTCTCATTTTTTAGTGTTTCCAATACTTTTCAGTAATTTTATTCGGGTAAGGAATCAGGTGAATTACTTATTTCCTGTGCTCCAAAATAAAATACTCCATCAGAATAGTATTTATGGCTATTCTCAAAACCACCACAATATGTTCGGGCGAAAAAACGAAGAAAAAACAAGTCAAAAAAGTTCTGCTACTTCTGCTAATAAATCTTCCTCTACTTCAAGCAATAAACCTACTTCTAATAATCCTAAGAGTGCTTGTGTTATAGTAAATGGAACGATAATCGAAGGAGATTTTTATTCAAAAAATGATACTCGACTGGATGGGATTATCAAAGGAAATGTAAAGTGTGATGCTCGGTTAATTATGGGCGTGAAATCGGAAATAGAAGGTACTGTAAAATCAAAAAATGCGAATATTACTGGAAAACTGACGGGTGATTTGGATGTAGAAGATTTGCTTTCATTAGGTAATACAGCAAGAGTGAGTGGAAATGTGAAGTCAGGAAAGATTGAAATATTCGAGGGTGCTTCTTTGAATGGCGATGTTGTAATTGGATAATCGGGTTTTGAGTTTGAGGTTTTGATGTGATAGATTCGCCGAAAATATCGAAACCGATGACATTCGTCGAAACAATAAAAGGGTATTAATGCGAAAGCATTAATACCCTTTTTAATGAAAATATGCGGAAGCTGTCCTAACAAAAAGTCGAGGTAAATTGGGAAGAAATCACGTCATAGCTTCAGAGTCGAAATTTGAAACCCGAAACTCGTTCTACCACCACCAGGCGACTAATGCGATTGTAATGATTAATAAAATCAATGATAATATACGATAGTTTTTGTACCAAGGTAAATCTGCTAATTCTGCAGTTTCTTCCGTCCAAACGCTTTTTCTCCAAGTGTACTGTCTAATAACTTCCTCATTTGGCCCTTTCGTCATTAAGCTTACGCCAATATGAACTATCGAACAAATCAATAATAATAAAGCGGCTCTATCCAAAAAGTGAATATCATTTATATACGGAGAAAGTTCATATACGTTAGAGAATAATAAGAATATAGCGATTGCAAATCCGGTCATTAAGGCTGCAAAAGCACCGTTTGCACTTGCACGTTTCCAAAATAATCCCAATACAAAAACGGCTACAACTGGTGGACAAATAAATGCTAAAACTAATTGTAAGTATTGGAATAATGAACCAAAACGCTCAATTTGTGGTGCCCAAGCTGCGGCCAAAACCACTAAAAACAAAGTGGCGATTTGTCCTGTACGAACCAATTGTTTGCTGGTCATATCCGGTTTCGCTTTTTGAATAAAATCCATTGTGATTAAAGTCGAAGCAGAGTTGAAAGTCGCTGAAACACTTGACATCATTGCTGCCAAAAGTCCCGCTAATACTAAACCTAATAATCCGGAAGGTAATAATTGGAATAATAAAACGGGATAAGTCATATTCGGACAATCCGCTAAATTATCACAATCACCGTAATTCAAAGCGGTCAAATCTAAATCAGAGAACATCACGATAGCGAATACTCCTGGTAAAACCATGATGAATAATACTGGCAATTTCAGTAACCCTGCGAATAATGCACCCCAACGTCCATGGTTCAAATCTTTTGCACTTAAGACACGCTGAACCATAAACTGGTTATTCGCCCAGAAGTAAAATCCGAGAATCGGTGCACCAAATAATAATCCTCTCCAACTCATAAATTCGTTGCCTTCATAATCCAGACTTCCAATCGGTCGGACGAGGCTAAAAATTTCGTCAGGCGTCTTATCCATAACAGGAGCCGTTCCTTTCATTCCTTCCAATTTAGTAATTAAAGCGTCCCAACCACCGACGGCATCGTAACAGTAATATGTCAAAATACAAGAACCGATAACTAGTAGAATCGCTTGAATTACTTCCGTATGAATTACAGAAGATAAACCACCAGGAATCGTGTATGCTGCTGCTGAAATTGCTAAGATTGAAATAATTTGCCACGTGTCCATTTCTGGAAATACGATTTTCAATACTAACATTCCAACATATAGACCCGCCGCTGTATCAATGATTACGTTACCAATCAAAGTAATGAATGAAAAGTAATACCGAGAACGACTATCATATCGACGTTCCAAAAATTCGGGCATCGTATAAACCTTTGATTTAATATAAAACGGCATGAAAAATATAGCAAATATTATCAAGACAATAACGGCTAACCATTCATAATTAAATACGTGAACGTTCGTTTTGTAAGCATCTCCGGCTAATCCAACTAATGTCGAACTTGAAATATTCGCAGCAAATAAAGAAATACCGACGATAGGCCAAGTCATCGACCGACCACCTAAAAAGTATTCTTCTGAACTTTCTCGTTTGCCTTTATATAAGCCATAAGCAATAATTGCAATAGCGTAAAATACCATTACGCTAATATCTAATACAGATAAATTAAACATAGTAATTTGATTTTATTTGGTCATAATTTTGGTCATAATTTGGTTTGATTAGAGAGATTAAATCAGAATTCATTCATCATCTGTTCTAATCGAATATCTCCTAAGGAAATGACATTTCCTGATTTTTTTCTCCTCGTTTGTATTTCAATTCCTTCCCATTTATCGCCACAAGCATTATGAATCAAGCATTGATCAAGAACCAACGTTGCTCCTGGTTCAACCGTTATTTTTCCGTTTTTTGGAATAGAAACCCGACAACTAATTTTAAGATAACCGCCTTCTTTAATGGTTAAATGTCCTTCAAGGTCTTTTGCACCTTTCCAATGAACCGAATCAGTTATAAAAATATGTTGGTCTTCATGTAATTGACACCAATTAGGAATTAAGACTCTTCGAGAACGAGCACGAATATTGGCAAATGTTCGATGAATCCGACCGATTTGACAAGGCGACCAAGCGTGCTGCCGAGAGTTATAATCCATCACATTATTAGAGGCTTTTTCGCTACAAATTCCTGTTTTTGTAATATTCCAGCAGTTTGGATTCTCTGGCGTGTCATCACAGCCATCGTTATAACGCCAAGTATGTGACAAACCTAAAACGTGACCGATTTCGTGATTGATTAAACCTTTGAAGTACCAAACATCTTTTGTGCCTTCATATAAACCTGCAATCTTTACAGAATTCCCTAATGCGATTCCTGTTTCTGTTAATTTATAAGTCGGAGAAGCAATACTATCAGGATGATGTGGCATCACGAAAAGATTAAGAATTGTATCTCCACCAACATTGTATTTATTTATCACGGCTCTACTTCCCAGATTTCTATTTTTTCCAACTTGTACAAAATAATACAAATCATCATCGTAATGAAAGTAAACGCCTTTATCCTCGGGGGAGTCCGTTGCGGGCGTTAGTACATAAGTATAATTTAAAGGGAGTATTGGCGTACTATTATTTTCCGGCAAAAACATTTTTCTATTCTGTGTCAATGGCGTATTCGCATATTTAATTAAATTTTGGGCATACTTTATGCCTTTCCTTTTATTGAAATTTTGTGTACTATCGGAGGCATTCATAAAATGAACATTCACCCGAATATATTTCATCGTTACATGATTAGGATGTAACATATCTGGCGCATAATTTAACGCGTTTTGGCAAATCGTTGCGTTTGATTTTTGCGGATTATTATTAAGAACTGATTCTGCTTTAATCGTCGTAGATTTTAAAAATGTGCGTTCAATTTTTGGTGTACAAGTAATAATAAACATAGAAACGAGGACTAATAAGGCAAATAAGAAAGTACGCTGTACTACGGTTTTCATATTTTTTGATGTGTTTTTAAGCATAGTTTTTATTTTACTGAAATTAATCTTGTAAATTTGGATGGACTTCAAGTTAAATAATTTACAGCAAGAATATATAAACGATGAATCATTTTATCATTTGATGTGATCATTCCCACTGATTTTAATATAAAAATGATTTAACTTATTTTTATCATTGAATTTTAGAATTATCAAGTAGACCATAAAGACGGAAGCCTTGCACAATAAAATCCGAATGAAAAATCTATGACTAATAATCCTTTTATAACAACGGGCGTAAACATCTCCTCAAAAACTGTAAATAATAAAAAGATGAAAAGAGAATTTGTCATTGACGGCACAGATATCATTTGTAATCTTATAGCAGAAAAAACTTTAGCTCCGCTTTTACAATTGTTAATAGCTTTACAGCAAGAAGGAAAGCCGTTTTATTGTTATTTTGATGCGGATACAAGGTATAAACTTGAGAGAGATGTGGATAGACAATTGTATCAAAGTATAATCAAATTTGGTTTAAACGATTGCTTTAATCAAGCAACTGGTGGCGATGCTGACAGGTTAATTTTGAAACAAGCGGATGATATAAACTCTACAATTATTTCCTCTAATAATTTTGAAACATTTTCAGAAGATTATTCTTGGTTGAATCATTCGAGCAGAATGATTCAACCAGTGGTGATTGAAAATCAATTGCAAATTGATGATTTAAATATTCGCTTTTATTTAGACATGGATACGAAATCATTGGCAGTTCGCTTGATCAATATTTTGGAAAGTGAACGAGGGAATCTTCACGGAATTATTGACAGATATAAATCAGATCGTGATTTTGGATTTATTAGAAGAAACTCGATTGATAAAAAAATATTTTTTCATAAAAAGGCGGTTACGGATAAGTCATTAGATTACACGAAACCCAATATTCCTGTTTCTTTCAAAGTAGATATTAATAATTCTGGAGGGATTTATTATTTCTGTGCAATAGATATTCAAGAGAAACAAACGGTCAGTCAAGATGATGTCGTCGAAAAATTATCAGCTGAACGAGAACAATTTTCTGCCTCTAAAATTTTCTTGCAGCAACAAGCTGTAGAATTAAAAAGCTCATTCGAGCGGGAGTATAAGGAAGTGGTGAAGGAAAGTGAAATATTATTGTCCAATAATGAATCGCTAAAAGAGCAGCTGGCTCTTTATACAAATTCTGAAAATGAATTGATAAAACGTATCAAATCTGATAGACAACAATTTGAGGGACGAGTGGCTAATTTGGAGACGATTACTCAAAAAAAAGATGTCATAATTCTTGCTTTAAAAAAGGAAATCGAATTATTAAACGCTCAAAAGCAAGCAGCCTTAAAAGCATTGGACAAAAAAGTACAAGAAAATAGTTCTCAAGCTTTGACTATTGATTTTCAACAGGAAAAAAATGTGAATTTGGATGAAGATTTGAAAGCTGCATTACGCTTGATGCAATCGCCTCGCTTCGAACCATCGGAATCTTTGAGGCACGAACAATTGAAACAGGATTATGAGGTTTTGATTAAATCAATTGGACAGAAGAATTCTCAAATTACATTTTTAAATAATAATTTATTGGATTTGCAAACTCAAATCGAGCAGGTAAGTTCACCTATTTCGAAACCAACTACCGAAACTAAAATTGAGCAACTGATTGAAAAAGTAAAGAATTTAGAAGTGAATAATCAGAAGCTGAAAATAAAAATTGAGGATTTAGAAAATAAAAATCATCAAATTACGAATCAAAGTAATAAAACCAAGATCATTGAGCAAGCAGCAGTGCATATTGAGGATGAGAAATTTGAAGAAGGAAAAACAACCACTGTTTACTTATCTAATCAAGCTAAAGAATATCGATCAAAACAACCTCAAAAAGTGATTGTAGAAGCAACCTGGACGGAGCTTGAAACCTGGTGGTATAATCTGGAAGAACAATGGAAAATTGCATTTAGTCAAGCAGTTCTGAATCGAGGAGAAGTTATCACGATTCCCGATGAAGATCAGCTTCGAAGTTTATTCAAACGTAAGAAAATTGATATCGTCGGAAATGGAATTTTATTCTTTGGTTTGAACCAATTGAGTATCAAGTTAACGAACTTGTCCGGCTTGAATGAGCTTTCGCAAATGGAAGAATTGAATATTTCAGGACACGATTTGAAAGACTTGGCAGGAATAGAACATTTGGAAAACCTAAGTTTCTTAAATTGTACGTCCAACCAAATCGCAACGATGGAACAGATTCAAAACTTACAAGGTTTAAAAACTTTAATCATTCAAGATAATGACTTATTGACGCTTCAAGGAATCGAACACCTTCACCAATTGGAGTATTTCAATTGCTTATATAATGGTCGATTAACAACCATCGAAAAAATTAAAACAGTACCAAAATTACAAGTTTTTAAAGTCGATAGCTATAAAACGGTTATTCGATTAGAATTGGAAGAATTGGAAAAATCAAATCCAAAATTAGAAGTGCATAATGTGTAAGGAGTTTGACTGTTTTGGCGTGATTTATTCGCCAAAAATGCCAAAAGATATCGAAAAAATAAAAAGGTATTAATGCGAAAGCATTAATACCTTTTTTAATTAAAACCTACGTGAATTTGCGAAATTTGTCCCGAAAAAAAGTCGGGACAGACTGGGAGGAAATCACGTCAGAGCGTCAAATCCGAAACCCAAAACTCGCAACTCGACTAATACGACCATTTTATATAAATTGCTCCCCAGGTGAATCCGCCACCAAAAGCGGTTAGAATTAAATTATCACCTTTTTTAA
>CAWVWD010000172.1:0-8117 GCA_963933585.1 uncultured Saprospiraceae bacterium | reverse complement strand
AAACGAATTTATTTCGTGAATTTTATAACTGAGAATTAGAGTTGTTATTTTACGATAAACTGATTCGGCAAATTCACTAACTTATTATCATCTTTTGCTTATAATTTAATAGGATATGAACTTTATAATTTACGATATAGAAGCGACTTGTTGGGAAGATAGAAGAGGAAGAGCTTCTGAAATAATTGAAATCGGTGCAATTAAAGTCAATGACTATGCAGAAGTCGAAGATACTTTTTGTCAGTTTGTAAAGCCTGTGATTCATCCATTTTTATCACCCTTTTGTATGGAACTAACTTCTATCAATCAAGTCGATGTAAATCGAGCCGATAAGTTTTATGCTGTTGTGGAAGCATTTCAAGATTGGATAGACATTTTTGATGAAGAATATTTACTTTGTTCTTGGGGAAAATACGATAAGACGCAAATGATAAAAGATTGTCAATTCCACGATATGGACTGGGAATGGGCGGAAGAACATATCGACTTAAAAGCTCAATATAAAGATTATCGAAAATTATCGAAACCTTACGGATTTAAAAAAGCACTCAAACGAGAAGGTTTTGAATTCGAGGGGACGCATCATCGAGGAATTCATGACGCTTATAATTTGGCAAAAATATTTGGTAAATTATTTGACGTCTGGCAATATTGAAAGTCAGATAAGCGGCATTTTAAAAATGCCTTTTATCTTTGCGACTGAAAAATTCAGAACGAACCAATTAATAAATAACTAATAAAACATGATCCAAAAAATATTTTTTATTGCAATTATCATTTTGCTATCAAGTTGTCAAACTTCAAAAGAGGGAAGTAACCAGCAAGACAGTGAAAACTCGGAGCAAGTTATCAAACAGCGAGTTGAAGAAATCCAAAAAGAACTTGAATTTGCTTATTTATTAGAATTAGATGGAAAGTATGCTCATAAATCTGAATTATTCGATAAAGAACCGATGAAAGGTAGATTAAAGGAATTACTTGGAGAAGAGGAATATATTGCATTTGTGTCAAGAATGGAGGTACAGAAACCGATTGAAGTGAATGAGGAAGAAGTTTTTATGGAAGGTTTGATGACTCACGGTGGCGGAACGGATGAAGCCGCAATAATTATAGATGTTACCAAAAATTTACTTTGGGTAATGATTTATTCTGGTGGCAAAAATATACAAGTTTATAAGGATGATAGAGATGTTCAAATGCCCAAACGTTTTTTTGATAAAGTGGTAAGTTATAAGTAGTGATCGGTTAGGTTATATTATTATTACTTATATTTCACTGAAAATTATGCTCTTTTTTTATCAGAAAAAGAGCAGAGTTTTCAGCTTAAGATCAATAATACCAATCCAAAATAAAAGTGCACATTTATAGCACTGCCAAATTGTATAAGTTTAACTTTTGTGAATAATAATATATTGATATAATAATATGGTACTAAAACTCCTTTTCCAAAGTCTTAATAAAGATACGATGTTCGCAAGGTGAATTTTTTGACTCTATCGTTGCTTCTGCACAGTTACAATCACCGATTTCTCCATTTTTATCAATCCTAAAAGTACATGATTCACAAGATTTTGCAGTACACATCGTATGAAGTGTGTTGTATTCTGAAGCGTGTAATTCTCCACCTTTTCTTAATAATTCCATTGCAACAACAACAGCTTCATCATTCTTTTTTCCTTTTGCAACCAAGTAATAAGGAGCCGCATGTTTATACTGTTTTATTTCGACATCGTTGATATTAGAAACAGTTTTAAAGTGTTTTTCGATAATGCTTTTTGCTAAGCGTTTATTTAAATCAAGTTCATCTCTTTTATCAAATTCCGCAATTTTTGAGGTTTTTGTCGGATCAATATCTTTTTCTACGAAGCCATCGCTATTCGTAATATTTTCTTCTATTTTAGGGGTACAGGCGACCATTAAAGTCAGGATAATAAATAGTGTAAATTGAATTATTCTCATTTGTTATTAATTTAATTTTTTTGATATAAAATAATCAGTGATTCTCAGTTTTAACTTTTAATAATATGCTAGGCGAAATTTATTTTTTTGTCTTCTAATTTGACAAAAATGCCTTTAAAAATAGTTTTTGAAATTTTTATGATCATTAAAATCATGTCAGGTTTAATATTTTATTGATTAGTTAAGTACCATAAAAATAAAAAATAAAAACTTAATTGTTTGATTGTCAGTTAATTAAAAATCATATATAATTATTTTTAAATTGATAGTTGCTATAAATTGATATCAAAATTAAAGAATATCCGATTAAAAACAAGAGAAACGGAATATGATAATTCGAATCATTATTGCATATACGGGCTTAAATAATTACAGATACTAAAATTCATCAAAAAAAATAAATATTAGTTAACTTGCCAAACGCAAAAATTATTCGTCTCGTTTTAAAAGTACTTGGTTACTATTAATTCAATAATCAAAAAAATAACACTTATGAAACACACCTTTACACAGATACTTTTATTCTTCTTTTTCACCTTTTGGCTTTCGCCAATAATTGCCCAAAATATCATCTGGTCAGAAGATTTTAGTAGTGGGCAAATCCCGACAGGATGGATAAATGTGGATGCTGCCGGGCAAGTTATGATGCCTTGGGAATGGGAAACTAGCGGAATTTATTTTTCAGGACAACCCTCATTTTCTGCTCCAACAGTCACTAATGGTTTTGTGATGTTTGATTCCGATAAAGTAGGATTCTTACCAACCGGTCATAATGCACAGCTGACGACTAATGCGATTGATTGTAGCAATCAAAGTACGGTTATCGCTCGATTCTCGAATCAATATAGCTATGCTTCGCCCAATGCACAAGCGAGTTTGGGTGTAAGTACAGATAATATTAATTTCACATACTTTCCAATTTTAACAAATATTCAAGCATATGATTTAAGTAAATCAGAACAACTTTCGAATGTAGATATTTCCTCCGTTGCAGCGAATCAGGCCGTTATTTATTTGCGATTTCGGTGGATTGGAAATTATGAATATACTTGGCGAATAGATGATGTCATTTTATTAGATGCTTTTGTTCGACATAATTTAGCCATCGAAGATTATTCATTACCGAATGCACATCAGATTCCATTGGAACAAATAGATACTTTTTTCTTTCAAGCGAATATCGAAAATCTTGGAAGTCAGAGCCAAACTAATGTACAATTAACCGCAGAAATTACAGATTTTAACAATCAAATAATTTTTGCAGAAACCGTAAACCTGAATACAATCCTTGGAAACACGAATGGAAATACTGTAGTTTTCAATACTTATCTTATTCCTTCCGCTAATTTACAATCTGGCGAATACACAGTAAGTTATTCTTTAATGCAGGATTCCATAGACTTTGATTCAAGAGATAATCAGAAAGATTTTGGTTTTGTGATTTCCGATACGACCTTTGCGATTGATAATGGGAAAGGATTAAGTCCATTTGCTGGCGGTTCAGGAGTGCAAGCGGCTGGATCTTATGGTGTTGCGAATTATTATTATGTTCCGAATGATGGTTCAAAAGCAACTTCTGTCGCTTTTGCGGTTAATAATCCTTTCAGTTTAGCCGGCGAATTAGTTGATATTTATCTGTATCAAGTAGATATAAATAACGACGGTAATTTAGATGACGATGGCAATGGATTCATTAATAGTGATGATTTTAATAGTAATTTGAAAGGTTTTTTTCAATATACTTTTACAGGTTTTGAAACCTCGAATAATTTAATAACAGTACCGTTAGATAATTTTATGATTAGCGGAGAAGAAATTCCATTAGTGCAAAATGGAAGTTATTTAGTTGTTTTTAAATATTTTGGAAATGAGTTATTATTAATCACAACCAGCGAAAAAATCCCATACTCGAACTTGAATACAATCGGTATTAATACTGCGAACGATCAATGGATTTTGGGCGGTTTACCGACTAAAGGTCTTGCTGTTTTAAGATTAAATATTCAAGCATTAGGTACAGCGACAACATATATTTTGCCTGAGAGCAGTGTGAAAATATTTCCAAATCCAGCAAGTGATTATTTAAATATTTCAGTAGATTTAGAAAACTTAAATGAATATTTGGATATTATGCTCACAGATATGAACGGCCGAATTGTCATTCAAGATTATCAATCGAATATCTGGCAGCAATCCTTTAATTATAATATTAAAAGTCTATCATCTGGTATTTATTTTTTAACAATAAAAACCGAAAAAGGACAGCTTACAAAGAAAATTATAATTGAGTAAAAACGTGTGGCGAGTTTAACTGTTCTGGTGAAACATAAAGTAGATATATACGGACGTGTGCACCTTTTTACGCAATTGACCGTTTTGTGTAGAATCAAGAACTACCCCGAGGATTTCGGATAAGAATCAAGTATCAAAAAAAAATCATGAATAATATAAAATTACACGATAAAGTATTTGAGCCGTATTTAGATAAATCTACAATTGAGAATCGAGTCTTAGAACTTAGTATCAATATTACAAAAGTGTATAAAGACCAAAATCCGGTATTTTTAGTAGTATTAAATGGTGCGTTTATTTTCGCATCTGACTTAGTAAAATGTCTTGATTTTGATTGTGAGATACATTTTATTAAACTTTCTTCTTATGAAGGATTGAGTACTACAGGCGATATAAAAACCGTTATTGGATTGACGGAGAATATTGAAAATAGAGCGGTTGTGATTATTGAAGATATTGTGGATACGGGAAAAACACTTTATCATCTTGTACCGGAATTAAAAAAGGTGCATCCAAAATCTATTGCGATTTGTACGTTGTTACAAAAAACAGAAGCTTTAACCGTAGATTTGAAAGCCGATTTTATTGGTTTCGAAATTTCAAATAGGTTCGTGGTTGGTTACGGTTTAGATTACGATAATTTGGGTAGAAATTATCCAATGATTTATCAATTAAAAATTTAGGTTTCTTATTACTAAATTGTAACTTTATTTAAATTAGTAATTAATTAATTCTCTCGAAGTTAGCGAATGAGTTTGCTCAAAGATAATTACAGTTACTAGATTAGAGTGTAAAATAATTCATTATTTATCTCGAAATTTCGAGATAAATCAATTATAATTCCATAAAAAATTATTCATCAAATAAACTCAATTCAATGAGATTTCTATTTTTTGCACTAATAGTAACAATCGGATTAAGTGGTTGTGCTTCCACAGAATCTGAATCGGAACAGCCTGAACAAACAGACGGACTACAAAATGAAATGCCTGTATCTCGTAGTACTTCGACTTTTGAAAATACGTTGCAAGCGGTAATTAAAGCGATGAAAAATCAAGATGAAGCCGCTTTAGACGAATATATTGATATTGAGAATGGATTATTCTTCGTCGAATCCACACAAGGAGCTTACAGCGAATGTTTGAACTATGAATCTTCTGCTAAATTATTTTTATATAGCAGTGAAGCCAGCGAATATGAAGTGAATCCATTAAAGTACCTATTGGACTATTTCAATAATGTAGATATGGCAGAATTCGAAATAGTAGAAGAAGATTTGTTTGGTAGAGAAGCTTGTAATTTTCAGGAAAAAGGATTTTTCTTGGATTCTAACGAAGCAGATGTTAAAATGCTAACAGATATTTATCAGATGAATGCAGAACGAGACGGTTTAGATATTGAGCCAAATGAACTTTTGAAATTAGGAGATACTCAAAATGCTGTGATAAAAACTGTTTTTATCGGTGATGGAGAAGTGACCTATACATTCTACTTTACAGAAAAAAATAATAAGTGGACATTAACGATTATGGATATGCGTGATTGTGATACTTAAATTATTGATTATCAATCTATAATACTAAAAGGGCAAATTATTCACGATATGAATAATTTGCCCTTTTTTATGTATTTATTGATTATGAATAACTAATTATCAATTAATTATATTTTGATGCTAGGGATTAAAATAATCGTTGCTATGTCACACAAAATATACAAATTAAGAATAATTGTAATGTGTAATTATTTATTTTGTACTTCATGTTTGTGAGTATTGTTAAAATGTATAATATGTCATATTTAGAAAAGTAAGTAGTTGTAGGAATGATACAATTATTAAAGATACTCAATAATTAGGTTTTGTATTGAGCTAATACAGTGATGTTTATTACCGCTTCATCTATCGATAAAGCGGTATTTTTATTTTCACAACCTATGCATCATTTTATTTCCATTTTAAGATGGTTTCATATGAATGAATGACAACTTATAATTAATATATCGTAATGAATATTTAGTAATAATCGAATAGAACCGTTATAAAATAATTTTTAGCAACTCCAAAAGGAAATCAGGAAATTTCAAATGTTATTTTATTGAAAGTATTAATATTTTTCAATCGCAGTTTGAGTAGATTTTGTGATTTCATATTGTGATTCACATGGAAAAATATAATATCAAGCATTTGGAAAAGGAACTAAATGTAATAGATATCGCAATAAGCTAATAAAACAGTTATCTTGATATTTTAAAATGTACGGATTGCGTAGCAACACGCTCCAGAGTGTCGTGTTCCACAGATTACTTTGGAGAGTAGTGCTATATTAGACGAAAAATCAATGATAAAAGCCATAAATCAGCAGTTAAGCAAAGACGAAAAATTAGTAGAAATTATCAAAAATACCGAACTACCAGAACTAAACTCTGATGGCGATGTATATTCTGCACTGACTCGTTCCATCGTTTCCCAACAATTATCCACCAAAGCCGCTGCTACAATTTATGGTCGTTTTATTGATTTATTTGAAAATCGTTATCCGGATATTGAAGTGGTTTTAAGTTTTTCAATCGAAGAATTACGAGCCGTCGGACTATCTCGCCAAAAAGCTTCTTATATTCAAAATGTCGCTATATTTTTTCGAAATAAAGCTATTGTTGATTGGTCAAAACTAAGTGACGAGGAAATTATCGAACAACTAATCGAGATAAAAGGGGTTGGAAAATGGACTGTTGAAATGATTTTAATGTTTACTTTAGAACGTTTTGATGTGTTGCCATTAGATGATTTGGCAATTAGAAATCGGATGATTCAACTCTATGAAGTCACGACGACTGGTCGAGCATTAAAATCAGACTTAACGAAAATTGCAGAAGTTTGGCGACCTTATCGAAGTGTCGCTTGTCGGTATTTATGGGAATGGGGCGATTTACAAAAGTAAGCAAATAATGAAAATACTCTAACGTGATGGATTTTTTGATTTTTCCTCAGTAGTAAGTCAAGTTAATAGTGTCGAGTAGATTTTATATCAAAATTTGTCGAGAACGAGGCAAAATTTCTTTGCATAGCTATCGTTATGAAAATAAATTTTAACGAAGTTATCGGCAATATTTTGTCAAAGAATACCGACATGATTAATTTGACTTACTACTCAGGAAGTCCATCACGTTAGAACGTTGTTAAATTGGAATAACCATTTTATTAGTTTTTTGAATAACACACCAAAAATAAATCCCTTCGCATCTAACTTACCAAAGATCAAAAAGGACGAGAGTTTAAAATTTTAAAGGATAAAATTATCCTTCTGTCCGTCGTTTTCCATTTTATAATAATATAAGTATGAAAATAACAAAATGGCTTGCCATACCGATATTTATTGGTATCGCGGGGTTAGCGAGTATTGCTGTGCCGCTAAATGTACAGCAAATTTTAAGTGATGGCTTGAGTAAAGTACTGATGAATATTAGAAATGTTCAAGAGAACCGTCCGGAAGATAAAGTGTATTTGCACTCGGATAAGCCGATGTATAAACCTGGCGAAACGGTTTGGTTTTCGGTTTATTTGCGTCAAGCGGAAACGATGAAAAGGTCGGATAAATCGGGAATTGTTAAAGTACAATTGATTAATCCGAAAGGTGGAATTGACAAAGAAATTCAAATTGTGGCGAAAAATGGTGTTGCGGTTGGAGATTTTGATATTTCGGAATATGCTGCTGGAGGACTTTACAAATTAAAAACCTTTACAAATTGGCAATTAAATGACCCAAATGCTGCAATCTTTGAAAAAGAAATTACGGTGCAAAAAGTCGTGTTGCCACGATTGAAAATGAAAGTCGATTTCTTGAAAAAGGCTTATGGAAAAGGCGATG
>CAWVWD010000171.1:0-8120 GCA_963933585.1 uncultured Saprospiraceae bacterium | reverse complement strand
GGAAAACGAGGTTGGATTTTTGGGACCTTTACTTCAAGACAACTGGTTTTTGAAGGTTGTTCAGGGTAAGTAAATTTTGGAAAATAATATTAATTAAATTAGCAAATGTATTACGACAAAACCTATAAGATTTCAAAAGTCTTATAGGTTTATTATCAAATCGCTCCAAATAGAAATAGATATGAAAAAATTAACTCTTATTACCTGCTTATTATGCTTTTTGACCGCTTGCGAAGTATCTTCCTCAAAGAATTCAGAACAAGCAACCGAACAAGCAACCGAACAAATAACCGAACAAACAACTGAGCAAACAACTGAGCAAACAACTGATTCCGATAATAGACAATGTTTCTTAAGTAAAACCGTATATGATGAATATGAGGCCTATGGAAAAACGATTGAATTAGCCGTTATTATCCAACTTTCACTAACTGTTACAGATAATGACGTCGTCGGAACATATGATTTTTTTCCGGGTGAAAAAGATGCAATGCAAGGCGAATTTAAAGGAATGATTGATGAAAATAATATGATTACGTCCACGTACACTTATGTTCAAGAAGGAGAAGTCTTTTCTGAAGAATTGATCATCGAACTTAAAGATGATATGGCCATAATTGGCGATGAAATACTTCCTAAGACTTCTTGTGATGACTTAAAAAAAGAGAATCATTATGACGGAACATATAAATATGAAGATGAAACCTCTTCCGGAAGTGTGGTTATTAAAAGTATTAATGATTATGAATTAAGTTTTGAAATTAGTACCGGCAATATGAAAGGTTGTACTGGTGAAACCTCAGGAACCGCAACAATAAAGGTTGAAGGAGTAGCTTCTTTTTCAGACGATGATTGTACAGAACTACTTTTCGATTTTACGGATAATACCTTAAATATAACGGAAAAAGATTGTTCGGACTATCATGGAATGACTTGTACTTTTAGTGGGTCGTATATAAAGTAAAATTTATTTAGACTAATTTTCAACGGATAAGTCTATAAGATTTTATAAAAATAGATAAAAACACAAAAGCCTTGCAAACAATTGTTTGCAAGGCTTTTTTTACCAAAAAAAATCGGTGTGATTTCAAAATAAACTATGAAATTACTTCACTAAAGTCACATCGCCACTCAGAACTTGTTCCGTTAAAATACCTCGTTCATCTAAAGCAGAAAAACGCATTTGCCAAACGTAAACACCAGTTTGTAATTCCGAACCTCGTGCGGTTCCATCCCAGCCTGCATTCACATCCGTAGAATTATACATTTGATTTCCCCAACGGTCAAAAATAACCATTTCAAAATTTTGAATGACACAATTCGTAAAGACTTTAAACACATCATTTCGGCCGTCATTATTGGGTGTAAAACCATTTGGAACAAACGGATAACAACCACAATCCTCTTCCTCTACTTCCAAAAACTGTGTAATTCCTGCACAGCGATTACTTGCTGTAACAGAATATGTTCCCGAATAAGTTAACGTGAAAGTCGTGTCTGTTAAATCATTTTGTTCATAAAAAGCAGATTCTCCTTCCCACAAATAATCCGTGGCATAAGGAGCGTAAGCTCTAATCGTAATTATATTATTATTACAAATAGTTGTATCCGTTGGTAAATATAAAATTTCACTTGGAACGGGCTCGGTTGTTACCATAATCGTATCCGAAATCGGACAATTATTCACATCATAGGCATCGACCCAATATGTTCCATCTGTTGAAATTGTATAATTTGCACCTTGCGTACCGTCTTGCCATTCATAGCGTACCGCTCCGGTCACATTCAAGAAAATATCCCAAGCAATATTTTCACAAATCAACGTATCATTTCCTAAATCTAAATCTTGATTTAAGAAATAATCAATATAAATCGTATCGGAATTAGTACACCCGTTTGTATCCGTAATTTCTGCATAATACGTTCCATCTTGGGTAACTGTAAAGTTATCATTCGTAGAGCTGT
The DNA here is from genome assembly GCA_963933585.1 of uncultured Saprospiraceae bacterium. Taxonomy (GTDB): domain Bacteria; phylum Bacteroidota; class Bacteroidia; order Chitinophagales; family Saprospiraceae; genus CAWVWD01. Next base: position 6,155 of record CAWVWD010000171.1, on the reverse strand, counting down.
CATGCCACAAGTAGCTGCGTCCAACGCCATTAAAAATAGAAATCGTATAAGTCGCATTTTCACAAAGTGTGGTATCACCTCCTAAATTAATTGGTGGCGTTGGCGGTGAAACGATCTGCATCGTATCATAACTAATACAACCATTCAAATCAATATAGCGTATAGAAACTGTTTCCGGAACATTGGTAATATAAGCTGGTGTTGTCGTTCCATTATGCCATAATAAACTTCCTGCCGAAGTGAAGTTTGGAATCACCGTCACGACCGAACTATCACACTTAAATAATCTATCCGCACCCAAACTTATCGTTGGAAAATATGAAATCGTCACCGCATCAGAATCGTTACAACCAATCGTATCGGTAACCGTTACGGAATACGTTCCGGGACTATTTATGGTATAAATACCATTCGTATTTCCATCTTGCCACAAGTACGTTACATTCGGTTGTGTTATATTATAAATGATCGGTAAATCGTGACAAATCGTCGTATCATTTCCTAAATCAACGATTACTTCATTCACATAAACCATTACTGAATCATAAGCTTTACAGCCGAAACTATCCGTCAATTCTACTGAATATAAACCAGTGGAATTCGTCAAATAAGTATTCACCAAACTACTATCTTGCCACACATAACTCCTAACAAAAGGCTCTGTCGCATCTAATAGATACGTTTGTCCGATACAATAAGTTGTATCATTTCCTAAGTTCACCACTGGATGTGTAATCTGATTCACCATTGCAGTATCAGTACTAAAACAACCTTTTAAATCAAAAATATTCAAATAATACGTTCCTTCCTGATTATTAATAATTGTAGAATCCGGTTGTCCTGTACTCCATTGATAAATACCCGGAATGTTCGCAGACAGACTAAACGTCACACTGTCGCAGACAAAAGTCAAATCGGGTCCAATATCAGCCGTTTGTCGATACGTTATAAATATAGAATCCACGCCTTGACAACCTAAAGTATCCGTCAAAATAACATGGTGTAAACCGGCTGCTGCCGAATAATTCGGACTCGTTGAACCATCTTGCCAAAGATATCCGGTCATATTTGGTTGCGTTGCGTCGAGCGGTAATTGTGTCAAATCACAAATAGCGGTATCTGCCCCAATGTTAGGGATCACTTCATTCACCCAAACCATCGCTGTATCCAAATCCCGACAACCAAAACTATCAATCACTTCCACAATATATTCACCGGTCGCAATTGCATTAAATGTTGCTAAACCAGAAGTATCTTGCCAAATATATTCTCGAATAAAAGGCGTTGTGGCATCCAAAACCACCGTTTGTCCAATACAAATATTAGAATCCAAACCAATGTCTGCAATCGGACTGGTTACGGGAACTAACGAAACAGTATCGGTACTATAACAACCATTCGCATCCAAAATTTCAACCCAATATATTCCTTGCACACTTGGAACAAAAGTCGAATTCGTAGAACCATCTTGCCATAAAAAAGTAGCATTTGGAACGTTTGGATCTAATGGTTTAAAAATACTATCACATACATAACTCACATCTAAACCTAAATCCGCAATCGGATCATAAGCTAAATTAAATGTATCTGTTCCTTGACAACCGATAGAATCCGTTAATTGAATCCAGTATGTTGTGTCTTGAGCTCCTGTAATAATTGGCGTTGTTTCGCCCGTACTCCACAAGTACGAAATATTTGCTTCCGGATAAGTTCCATCCACAGGAATCGTTGTTGTATAACAAATCGACGTATCCGTTCTTAATTGTGGTGTAACATGATTATATAAAACCGTAATCGTATCAAATGCTTGACATCCGTTCGTATCCGTTAATTCGACATGATAAACGCCATTCATGTTGCTATTAATAACAAAAATAGAATCCGTCGAACCATCTTGCCATAATACACTTCGGTTATAAGATTGATAAGCGTCCAAAATCAAAGAATCTCCGTGGCACAAAATCGTATCTATTCCCAAATTCACCATCGGAACTGGCGGAGCAAATAGTTCTATCGTATCACTACTTGTACAAGTATTAGCGTCCGTGTATTCAAGATCGTAAATACCAATTGTATTGGCAACATAAATTGAAGGCGTTGTGGCATCTTGCCATTCAAAACCGCCTGCTATATAATTTGGGTAAATCGTAAAAGTTGAACTATCACAAACATACATCAAGTCAATTCCTAAATCCACTTGCGTAATCGGATGTTGTCCAACAATAATCGAATCGACACCCACACAATTAATCGAGTCCGTTAATTGAACCCAATACGTACCAGGATTAATCACTGTAAAAGTAGAATTAATCGAACCATCTTGCCAAACATAAACCATGTTAAACTGTGTCGCATCCAATACCAAAGGCGTATTATGACAAATCGTCGTATCAATTCCGATAAACGGAAGGACTTCATTTTGTTGAACAATAATCGTATCGTAAGCATGACAAGTATGCCAATTCTCCGTTTCTACGATATACGTTCCTGCGACCGTTGTACTAAATGTTGCATTGGTTGAACCATCTTGCCATAAATAAGAAACGGAATTTGGAATCGTAGCGTCCAATAAAATTGGCTGATTTAAACAAACAACGGTATCATTTCCTAAATTAATAAAAGGAATATCTGGCGCAATCAAAATCATCGTATCTCGACTTACACATCCCCAAGGATTCGTATATTCTAACCAATAAGTATCCGATATCATTGGAGCAATCGTCGTTGTCGTTTCTCCTGTTGACCAAATAAAAGTACCTATTGCCAAACTTGGTGTAATTGTGAAAGTCGTACTATCGCAAATGAATATTTCATCGGCAGGAAGAGAGATTGTTTGATAATATCCAATATTAATATCCGAAGAATCCGTACACCCGACGCCATCTGTTATCGTAACCGAATAATATCCAGTGTCCAAAGCAGTGACCATTGCATTACTCGAATTGTCATTCCAAGCATAAGTGACGTTGGGATAAGTTGCATCCAAAACAATACTATCATTCAAACACATTAAGGTGTCATTCCCAAAGTCTACTTGTGGATTATTAAACACAACTGCAACCGTATCATAAACAGCACATGTTCCATTTGAGATTATAATATCATAAGTATCCGATTGTGAAATTGCAATTCGTGAAGAAGAGTCCATTGTGTTCCAGAGGTAACTTCCACCCAAAATAGAATCAATTCCAATACTAATCGTATCGCCAAGACAAACCGTAATATTTTCACCCAAATCAGATGGTAAAACCAACATATCCGTTGGATCATCTTGTAGCAATGTAGTCGGATCATCAGAAACCATTGAACTTCCCACAAAAATCGGCAAACCAGTTAAGTGAGCTTGACTATTATAATTTCCCAAAGCCGTTGCGGGAGCTTTTACTCTAACCCTCAGCGTATTTGTTCCTAAAGCGGCAGATAAACCAGTAGCACTGATTTCATTCGTCCCAACTCCTGTGACCGTTCCACCCATTGGATTACTCATTATTTGTGTAATCGTAAATCCGGTGGGCAATGTATCTGCAATATTTAATCCGGACTGTACCAAACCAGTCGTATTTATAATTTGATATCTTATATCAAATTCCTCGCATTGCCTTATCGTATCTTCATTAACTCGTTTCCGAAAATCAACCGTAAACGGACAAGAACAACCATCATTCCCAGAAGCTCCGGGGCCAGTTGTTAAAAAAGTCGTTGCTCCTGTAACAATATCTATATGGAAAAAATCATCTTGCGTATTGTTATTCGTCGCTCGTCCGTAACCAAATAACTGTCCCGAAACATCAAAAAATAACGCACCTAGTAGCCAAGCGGAAGTTGTTGGATAGAGGGCAGAGTTAATTCCGCCGGTCGCCATATCAATCGTTACCAAACGCTTGTTATTATTATCATAACCATACAAGACACCAGTGATTGGATCAAAAGCAATATCCGACATATAAGCCGTCGTGTTTAAAGCACCAGTCGCAGCATTTGTTAAAGAAATAGACGATTGCGAATAAGTCGCTGAATTCAAATCGATTTTAACCAAGTTTTTACTTGTACTTCCACCAAAACCTCCCGTTCGACCGATAATAACCAAATAGTTACCATCCGGTGTAACGTCCCCAGCATAATAAGAATACGAAGAATTAATAGACGTTAAATTCGCTAAAAAGGTAGCGGCTCCAGTCGCATCTATTTGATATAGGTTTTCTTGTGTCGGATGAACACCGTAAATCAAATTATCAGTAACTCGATAACCAATCGCATTAATTTGAGCACCAACATTATTATTAATAGTGGTGAACACAACATTGCCACTGGCATCAAAAGTAATTTTCTCTAAAGAGCTGCCGCCAAATCCCGAAGTCAAAGTAGAGTAGAAATCTCCAGTACAGACAAAAGGCGTTTGTGCATATGAAAACACACTAAAGCACAACATGCTAAGAATTAGCAAATTTTTCATTGAGTTTTTTTTATGGAAATTGGTTATTAGTAACCGGCTTTCCTGTAATTTAAGTAATTGGTAGCATCCATTATAATTATTTATAATCAACTGACTTTTAGATAACTGAATTAAATAATTACAATTCAAATACTCCAAGTTACTTACTTTTAGAATAGGACGAATAGTACTTTTTGGTAACTTTTTTCGGTAAGAGTACGGTAAAGGTAATACTATGATTTTTAATTTAATGTAAAAAAATGAAATGAAAATTAACACATAAACATATCGTTTTAATTTTGGCTTTACTAAAATTTAAAAAATAATTAAATTTAGACTCCGGCAGAATCTAAAACTGAGTAGATAAATAGAATACTTACCTACTTAGTTTAAAAAAAATTGCACCTCAAATCGAATATTTTCCATTCGCACCTATTTTTACTTTAAATAACTGTTTTTCACTTTCAAATAAATCATAACCAACTTTCAATTCCTTCCAAAAAATTTCATAGACTTTAAATTTCGGGGTTTTAGCAATCCTTTTTTCAATCGCTCCATTTTTTAATTTCATAGGGAAACAATGGACTTCAATATCTTTTTGCCCGTATCTTTTTGCTTCGTTTGCCAATAAATAAACTTCCTTAATTTTATCATCTGTAATCGATACACAACCCACTGAAACACAAGCTCCATGAATAAAAATGTCACTTCCAGGTTGTACTTTATCACCCAAAATCAAATCAGAAACATTTGGATAATTTAAACCTAAAGACAGGTAAAAACTCGATTTTGGATTAAACCGATTAATCTTATAAAATCCTTCCGGAATTTGTCGGTCGCCTTCTCTTCGTTTTGGCCCGAGGGCTCCAGTATTCGTACAAAACGGATACGTTTTTACTAATGTAAACTCCTCTGACGTTCCGCTTTTTGCCCAAACCTCTAATATTTCTTCTTGTTTAAATACTCGAAAAAATAATTGAAAACCTTCCCAGCTTAATACTTTTTCAGCAAACAATTCTTTTAACATCACTTCCTTTTCACTATAAGCCACTTCTACTCTATCGCCCCTATGTGACACTTTATTTTCCACGTCTTGACAGGTGTTTTATGATTAGGAATATTATTGATATAAGTAATAGCTTTTCATAAAACAGGTAATTTAACCTTTCAGGCAGTAAATTACTTCTGTAATTTACTGCCTGAAAAATCAGCTATTTGCCAAAAAAGCCTAATTTTTCCATCCTTTAATTTCCTGTTCCACATGATTCACAATCACATTTATATCATAATTTTCACCTAAGAATTTCGCCATTTGATCACAAGAATAAACCGAACGATGTTGTCCACCCGTGCAACCAAAACTTACCGTCAAACTTGAAAACCCACGTTCCATATATCGCTCCACCGAAGGCGTCACAATGCGTTTCGTGTTTTCGACAAATTCCGTAATAGTTGATTTTGCCAATAAAAAATCAATTACCGGTTGATCCCGACCAGTAATTTTTTTGTACGGTTGATAACGTCCAGGATTATGAATCGCTCGACAATCAAAAACATGTCCGCCACCATTTCCCGATAAATCCAACGGAATCCCACGCTTATAAGAAAAACTGCTAATCGTTACCGTTAATTTTCCATTATCCTCTTTCGGCAAATATCGATTCCAATCTTGATGCGTTGTAAGTTGTAATAAAATATCTTTCAAGTATGGAATTTCTAAATC